>JAYZEI010000121.1:0-5360 GCA_036337375.1 Planctomycetota bacterium
TCCGGTAGCGGTCCTGCTTCACAAGCGCCGCGATTGCAAATGTAGCCGCTACCACGTTTTAGCGGCGCGCACTGAGCCGGCGAATAACAGCACGATCCATCTTCGAGCGGACCGTGATCGCACCGCCCGTTCATCACGGACGTGTTGTTGCAGAAATATTGGTCGTCGACTTTTTCCGGCGTACAGACCGCGCCGCAATGACCGAATCGGTCCGGGCCTAACGGACAAGGCGCGCCGGCATCCTGGCCACCGCAGCGCCACTTCTGATTGGGCCGCTCGTAGTCGTTGGGGTCGAAGTCGATGTTAACCGGATCGCTACTCACGGCATAATTCCCCGAAACGCATGGACCAATACCACATGCAACGCGATAAACACCAGCAGCGCGTACGTCAGCGGAATGTGGAGGAACAACCAGTATTTTAATACCGCCTGGTGGGCATACTGGTAGTCTAAATCATCCTTCGTTTTTACTCGACTGGCGATTTTCCGCATGTACTGTTTCTCGTTGTCGCTGAGGAAGCGATCCTGGTCGTCGATTTCATTCATCAGTGCGCGGCTGGGCCGCGGCGAATGCATCAGGTGCGAAAAAAAGTTTCGCGGCGCTGTGAAAAACGCTGCCAACCGCGCGGAATAGAATTCGTGCACCGCGGACGTGCCGCGGACTTGCGGGCACTGCAGGACCAATTGCTCAACCTCGAACCGCAACCGATTCCGTAACCGCGGAATTCGCTCGTAAATCACTTCAGGACCTCGAGCGGTGATCCGCCGGGCGAACGTTCGGGAAAGGATCAGGCCGATGATGCCGCTACCGCAAACCAGCAGAAACACGACAGCCAGTAACGTGTCGAAGATGCCATTCGGGATTCTGTAGCTGATGTGCGCGGCGAAGATGACGATAGCCAGCAGTCCCAGATAAATGTGAATCTGCAGCCAATTGGATGCCGATCCCAGCGGCAGAAATGGCAGTTTTTTGCGGAGGTTGTATCCAGCCAGTACCAGCACCATCGTCAACAGCGTCCAACCGCTGGTGCGGGCCGTGTCGCGTAGCGAGATGCTCAGTAACTGGTCCAGTATCAGCACGATTGCGACCAGTACCAGCAGGATTGCGACATTACGGCGGCGCCGCGACATGAAGTACTTCATCGATCCTGCCAATCCACCAGTTCCTCGACGTTTCGCATGTCGATGCGGATTAGCGCGTCGTGCGGACAGGCGTGCTGACATGCCGGGCCGCCCAACTGGTCGACACACAGATCGCACTTTGTCGCTTTTGGAATCGGCGCACGTGTTCGATGATCGCGAATAAACGACCCGTCGGCATCCCGAATTTCGACCATGCGGATAGCGTCGTAAGGACAGTTGTTTGCACAGGTCGAACAGCCGATGCACGTCGTGTCGTTAATGACAACGACGCCATCCGCTTCACGACGGCTGATCGCACCGGTCGGGCATTCAATCATGCAAACCGGATCCTGGCAGTGCATACAAGCATTCGCGACCATAATATTGTTGTTGATCGGACCTTGACGCACAAAGCGGGGATTGTTGTCATGCGCCGTGGCGCAAGCGCGGACGCAATCGTCGCACCGCGTGCAGCGATCCATGTCAATCAGCATCGTCTCCGTGCCGTTGACAAAGCGGTGGCCGACTAGAAATTCAACGAAATCCTGCGGTACGCGACGCGTATCCATCCTAGCAACGCCTGATAGCGGCGATATGGTCTGTTTTTTTCGCGGCGGCCGAGTTGACGTTGCCGCACGATGCTCGAGCAGATGCTGTTCCATCATCGCGTACATGAATAAAGCCCCGACGGGTTCGCGAAAATCCTGCGTTGTCGGGATTTCGATCGTGCTGACGAAGCCGATCGCGTGCAGTGAACTTTGTAAAGGCAACGGTCCCTGCGCGGTCTCGTGAAGCCCAAAGACTTGCCCCGGACCCAGATAGCTTTCGGTCAGATGGCCGTGATGCTGGCGGCGACTGACACGAGCCAAACCGTTACGAATGAAGATGATATAGTTGGGGTGATCGCCTTCCGCAGCAATTACCGGCTCGTCGTCCAAGTTGCTCTTGGTCCGCGTACGTGCCAGTTCCTTGTACGAACCGATTTTATCGTACTCGCCGTAGGTGCGCAGCTGCACGCTGGCAACCAGTTCGGCCATGGCTTCTTCGTTGTCGGCCAACTGCTCGAACAGCGGCGACCGCTGCAGGAAACCGGCAAGTGTGTCCCTCCGGAACACGTCGTCGATCATCGTGCGGAATTCCGAATCTTTGCGCATGAGGGTCCGCAGGCCCTGCCAACGCACTTCCAGAAGTTGCACGGAACCCTTGGCAATCACTGTCGCGGTTCGCTTCGTGCGGCCGAGCGCGGCAAGTTCGCCAAAGAGCTGCCCAACCTGAATCTCGACCGGCGCATCGGTGTCGAACGCCCCCGGGATATCCTGCAAAAAAAGGTTGGAGCCACCGCCAATTCGGCGATGCTCCTCGTCTTGGCCGTGATAGTTCGCCGTGTCACGAAACTCGCTGCTGCGACAATTGGACCACAGTTGGGCGATCGCCGAAACCAGCCCCCTTCGTTTCACTTCCCGGCGGCCGAGGCGGTCGATGGTCAGCCTTCCCACATCAACCAGTACGCTGCCGCTGAGGACAAAAAATGCGGAATTGCCCCAATCGCCTTCGCGGACAATGATGTCACCGTCTTGGAACTCGACCAGCCGGGTGTCCTTGGCGATCACGCTGCGAAACGACGCCGACTCGCGAAACGCCGGATCGAGCGCATGCAGCGCGTCGACCGCCACCAAACGATCAATTTCCGCATCCGTCATTGACGCGAAAGGAACGTCCGTCGGTTTGATTCGGGAAATGGAAGCCGTGTCGCGTTTCATCGTCAGTGCTGAGGCAAAGATGAGCTGTCGGTCATGTCTCTCCTCCCTGTGAAGCAGGGAGGCTTGTTGGCAATCGTCATCGACGGCTGGAAATCTTGATCCTGATCTTACCGGGGCCTGTACGCCTTTTGAAGTTGTTCCTCCGCGATTTTGGGCAGTTGCACGTCGCCCAGTTCGCCCCCATCGCCCGCAGCGATTTTCTTGGCCACTCCCGACAGTTTGTCTGCCGCTTCCAGTAATTCACTCGTATCGTCCGGATCAAGATCGCCGTCCGCAAGCTGGCCGCCCAAGTCTTCCAACATCTCGGTCGCGTCTTCGGCAAATTCCCAATCTGCCAAATTGTCGTACGCGGAAAGCAGCAGTTCGCCCAATTCGATTACGTAATCACCTTCGGGGTCTTTAGCCTCGGCGGCGTTCCGTAAAATCGTCTCGGCCGCAACGAGTTGACCCACCACGTAAACGACGCGGTGCCGCCCCTCGTCGGTGCGGCCTTTCTTGCCGCGATGATTGGTCCACAGCGTGGACACCAGTGCGTTTTGTTTTTGATCCAAATGAAAGTTGTGGCGGACATCGCCCAGCATTCCTTTGAGCACCTCAAAACCCTGGTCCGCCGAGCGATGTTTGGCTTCGTTGACCAACTTTTCATCGCCGACTAGGTGACATTCGTAACAGCGTTTGGCTATCAAGTAGACGTCGGCCGAACGAAGTTGACCCGCTTTACGACACCGGTCGGCACGCTGCGCGTAATGTTCGTCGGTTTCCTGCACCCGCCGAGTTCCCTTGCGGCCGTAAACGGCGTGCGCGTTCAACCAACCGTCCTCGCCACCCGCCGGATTGTGACACGATTCGCATGAAATTCCAGCAATTGTCCGATGGCGGCCGGCGGCGTCGATCCGCGGAGTGCCGTGACAATTGACACACATCGACGAATGGGTGACGTCGCCGGACCGAATGCCCATTTTTTTCGCATATTCGTCTCCGCTCTTACTGCGCAGCAGATCGAAAACACTACTGGCGTGCTTGGACGCCAGCCAAGCGGAGACTTCTGAACGGTGGCAGTCGATGCACGATGCGTGGCCTTCCACTTTGCCGGCGGCGATTGCCGCGCCGCTGGTCGGCGGCGCCGGCTTTTCTGCTGTCGCAGGGGGGGATTCGGCCGGCGGATCCGCCAACGAACTGGCCACGACCGCCGTGGCCACACCAAAACAGATAAGCCAGAAAAATGCTGTACGGCGATTTCTAATCATTCTAAAAAAGCGATGACGCATCGCTACATTCTAAATGGGTTAACCGCCCTTGTACGACTCGCCGAGGGCATCATCCGGGACGTCGACTTCACCCAAATCGCTGCCGTCGCTCGATTTCGAAATCTTGCGGCCCGCGGCCGCGACGGCATCGGCCGCCTTGCCGTAAAGTTCCTTGTCGCCAGCTCCAAATGTTTTCAGCGCCGTGCGGTCAATCGTCTCGACCGCCGCCAGCGCCTCGGCGACGGCTGGAATGTGTGCGAGCTTTTTTAGCTTGCGTTGGACGGACGAAATCCGCCGGTTAACGACGGTCGAAAAATCGCCCTCCGTCGAGGTCGCCCGGCTTCGCAAACTAACCTCCAAGTCTGCCAACTGCCCGACGACGTACATCACCTTCTTCCGATTCTCCGAAGTCCGCCCCGGGCCGTTCCAATGCGGATCCAGCCACAATGACGGCGACCCGGCATTGACGGTCTGATCGATTTGGAAATTGTGACGCACTTCGCCTTGTGCCCACTCCACCAACTCAAAACGGCTACTGGTCGGGTGACCGGCGTTAACTAGCTTTTCGTGCGGTACGGTGTGGCACGACAAGCAATTCCTAGCCAATTCATAAATCTGCGACGAACTGTTCATACCTGCTGCGCGTGCGGCCGCGATTCGTTTTTGGTGATGGCCTTCGGTTTCCTTCGTGCGGTCGGTCAATCCTTCGCCATAATCACTGTGGACACTGAACCAGCCCTTAACATTGTCCTCCGGTCCCGCAGCACCGTGACAGCTCTCACATGAGACGCCGTGAATCGCTGTTTCGGCTTGCTTCGTCGCATGACAGTCACCACATACCGACTGTGCGAGATTGCCGGTGATTCCCAGTGCCTTGGCAAACTCAGGTGCCTTCTTGTCGGATAGCAGGCCAAATGATTTTTTGGCGTGCGAAGACAGCTTCCAGGCAGCGACCTCCGACTTGTGACACTTACCACAGCGATCGTGGCCCAGCACTTTGGTCGCATCAACCGCCAGGGGCAACGCGACGCCTGTCACGATCGAAATCGGCGGTATGGCGGCGTGCGAATCAGGAGGATTCGGCGGAACCAAAAAGACAATCGCGAACATTGTCATAGCAACAATAGAAGTTACCAAGCAGACACGGCCGCGCCTGGCGACAAGGACACGTTTCATTGGTTCAGCGCCTCAGTTGTAGATCGTGTTCGTTAAACAGCCACGCAGAAAAGG
>JAYZEI010000122.1:0-3306 GCA_036337375.1 Planctomycetota bacterium
AACCGCCGCCAACACGCCCGATTCTCGGCTGGTCACTTCCTGTCCGGCGTAGAGCACCGTCTGCCCGGCACCGATGTCGGTTCCCGCAAAAGCGATTCCAAAACCGGGCGTGGCGGCACGCCGCACGATCAGTTGCTCACCTTCCGTGTCGGTATGTTCGATCATCACCACTGCATTCGCCCCGCGGGGGACCATCCCGCCGGTGGCGATCACCGCCGCTGTGCCGTCTGCAACCACGGATTGCGGAACGACGCCCGTGGAAATCACCTCGGCCAACAATCTCAAACAAATCGGCCGCTCTTCTTCCGCACCGAAAGTCTCTTCGGCCCGCACCGCAAAACCGTCAAAGTTCGAACGGTCGAAGCTCGGCACGTCCACCGCCGCAACAACATCACGTGCCAGCACCCGACCGAGTACCGCCGTTAAAGAGATCTTTTCAGCAGCCAACGGCGCAAGCGTCAGCGCCGCGTGAAATCGCCGCTCGGCTTCGTCGCGGTCGATGACGTCGAGGAATTGATGTTGTTTGTGTTCCGACATCTTTCCAAACTCAAAGCTGGAATCCGCGCCTGCAAAACGAAAATTAGAGTCTACCAACAGCTTGCGACAAAAACACTTGGGGCGGCGCGCAGGTTGTGCTATGATGCATATCGTTGCAGCTGGGGTGTCGGGCGGCCTGTTTGCGGTTGTGCGCCCGGAGTCGGTTTCGCGCTGCGAAGAAGGGGACCGTGATGCTCAAGATTCGAGACTCTCGAACCGGTCTCAACCGGCGGGATTTCCTGCGGATCGGCAGCCTCGGCGGCCTGTCGCTACCCGCGATGCTCGCAGCGCGATCGTTTGCGGCCCAGCAACCCAGTTTAGTCCGCGACAAGTCCGTAGTCTTTCTGTTCATGCACGGCGGGCCTGCACAGGCCGAGTTGTTTGATCCGAAAATGACCGCGCCGGCAGGGGTTCGCAGCGAGACCGGCGAGCGGGCGACGACCATCCCCGGCGTCACCTTCGGCGGCACGATGGAGCGATTGTCCCAACAGGCCCATCGCATGACGGTAGTTCGCTCTTTTACGACGGGCAACGGCAATCACGATATCAAACCGATTGTCTGCGCAGACACGATGGGCGCGAACATAGGCTCGATCTATTCGCGCGTCGTCGGTACTAACAACCTTAGGACCGGCATGCCGACCAACACCGCGTTGTTTCCACGCGCCGTCGATCCGAACACGCAGCCGGCAAACAACAAATTTGGAAAATTCGCATCCAGCGGCAGTCTGGGAGACGCCTACAAACCATTCATTCCCGGTGCGGGCGGCGATTTGCAAAAGAATATGGAACTCGTCCTGTCGCGGACGCGACTCGATGATCGCCGCAAATTGCTGACGAGGCTTGATCGCATCAAGCGCGCGGTCGATTCCTCCGGCGCTCTGCATGGCGCCGATCGCTTTCAGCAGCAAGCGTTTTCAACCATTTTGGGCGGCGTTGCCGAAGCATTCGATTTCTCAAAAGAAGATCCACGGACGATCGCTCGGTACGACACCGCGCCGCTGGTTGATCCGAAGTCGATTAGTAAAAGCTGGAACAACCACAAGAATTACGCGGATCACGGACAATCGCTTGGCAAACTGATGCTGCTCGCGCGGCGGTTATGCGAGGCGGGCTGCGGCTTTGTCACGGTAACGACGAATTTCGTCTGGGATATGCACGCCGACAAGAATAACGCGACGATGGGCGAGGGCATGCAGTACGTCGGCAAACCGTTTGACCACGCGGCTTCAGCATTTATCGAGGATTGCCACGAGCGCGGACTGAGCGACGATATTTTGTTAGTCTGCTGCGGCGAGATGGGCCGGACGCCAAAGATGAATGCCAAAGGAGGTCGCGACCACTGGGGCGGGCTGGGACCGTTGATGCTCTCTGGCGGCGGCCTGCCAACAGGCCAAGTAATCGGCCAATCGACCGCCGACGCCGGTGAACCGCACACCGATCCCGTACGGATTCCGAATCTGGTTTCGACAATCATGCACACGCTGTTCGACGTTGGCCAATTGCGACTCGCGCAGGAAGTGCCGCGCGACGTGTCGCGGCTGATCACCGACGGCGAACCGATCAAGGGCCTCATCTAAAGCGGTTGGGCCGGACGCACCGACAGGGCGACGAAGCGCGGCTGGCCCCTTTGGTCCATCACCACGCGCCGGCACCGAAAATTATTGGCACAACAAGAGCATTCGCGCTGCTGTTGTGCGGCTCAGACGGGTTCGCGCTACTCGGTCAAGCGTTGCACCCACGCTCGCAAGTCGTTCCGGGCGGCGCTCGGCCGCAATGTCCAGGCATCATTGTGGTTTCGAAACCCGGTAGCGCGAAACGTGAACGCCCCATTCACGCGGGTCGAGCTTAGATAGCTTTTTGTGGCGCCAACTGAGTGCGGGCCTGCGCCGTCTTCCGCACAAATGAATTGCCGTCGATCACCGAGTCGTTTCAACCGTGCCAGCGCCGACGCGCGGTCACAGCCCGTATATCCCCAGCGATCGACCACCCCGTCGTAATGGCTAAAGGCGACGAAGCCACACCACAGTTTGGCAATTTTTTCGTCGTGTAGTCCGATGAAATTACAGGCGATCGCACCGCGGGAAAATCCGACAAGCAGCACGCGATTGGGATCACCGCCGTACTTCTTGCAAATCCACGGCACTGCCCGTTTGCAATAGTCAACGGTCGGCTGAGGATTGTATTTCGGTCGGTCGCCCCACCATTTGATGACATTGGCCGTTCCGGTGTTGTTGAGATACGGAAGGCACACCCAGATAAAGCCGTGGCCTGCCGAGATGCCATAGCCGAGTTTGCTGCCTTCGACCCGGCCGGTGCTGACGTCGCCGAAGCGGTTTCGGTAATTGCCGTTACCGGCATATTCGACAATAACCGGCAAGCTCGCCTCGGGCCGCCAGTCCGTCGGCAAATAGACCGCGTGATAAACATCCGTCCCGGCGTATTCGGCGAGTTTCTCTTTGAATCGTTTTCCGGCCTCGGCGGCCGGTGCCGCCAACGGCGGCACCGCCAAATCTGCATTCACTTCGCGAATGTCTCGCGTTTCTCCTCGTACGTTCGACACCAGAACGAGAGCTAAAAGCACCGGCACCATGGTATGTCGCGATGGCCGCTTCATTCCGATCCGCTCCATCGCTCGCCGCAACGGAGCAGCTGATAGGGTTGGCCGAAGTCACGAGCAGCCGTATCGAATTCATCCGGCTTGGCCTTGTTGAATTCAAACATTTCGTAGTGGCAGGTAATCACATGCCGTGCGCCGATGTCTTTGGA
>JAYZEI010000123.1:0-6323 GCA_036337375.1 Planctomycetota bacterium
ACGGCTTTTAATGCCAGCGGCCCAAATTCCTCGGCGGGTAAGTGGCCATATCCCTTCCGCAGATACCTCAGCACAACTTTGATGTGGTAAATGGCGCCCGTTGCCGCACCATTCTTAGTATAGAAACCTCTGGCAAACCGCCAGTAGGCTCTGCACACTTCCATGACCGTGATGTCACCGTGCGACGATGTTTGACGTGTAGGACGGCCAGATGCGAGCCACTCGGCAATCAGCCGGTCGTACTCCACCTTAGAAGCCTTCGTGCCCCACGGCCCGAGATAATGATCACGGCCGCCAATGGTGACGACGGCCTGCCCCGTGGCCCTATGTTTGCGGTACTTAGGCGTGGCGTTGCTGAGTTTCGGCACGGTGCAGTCCTTATAAGTCCAAGTGCCAAAACGGTAATTACCGTTTTGCGCCTCGGAAAACAGGCTGCACTGCCGATACCGACAGATGATCTAAGATAAGACTTCAGCGGCGATTACAGAAAGTGGAGCGGAAGGGAATCGAACCCTCGACCTCTGCATTGCGAACGCAGCGCTCTCCCAACTGAGCTACCGCCCCGGCGGTTGGAAACGGCCTATTCTAGAACCGGCTGCAAATGGTGTCCAGAGTCGTGAGGCATCGGTCGCGATGCCATTTGTTTCACGGCTGAAGTATCCGCCCGGTTGTCAGAGGCCGTAGGACTGCAGCAGGTATTCTAGTTGTTGCCTCGAATCGGAATTCGGCCGCGAGGCGGATTTGGCGGGGCACAGTTTGGCGGCTGCCTGCGGGTGCTGGGGCCGCATCGCGTTAAGCAGCGCGCCGTAGGCTGCCGTCTGATACCGCAGCGGTCCTGTTCGCGCACTGATCAACACTTTGGACTTGGGGGCCAGTAACTGCACGCCGGTGTGAAAGACCTGCTGGAAAAACGGCGATTGGCTCAATCCGCCCGTCAAGACGAAGCGGTTGACGGCGGTGCCGCCGCCGGCCACTTCAGCCAGCATCGCGCGGACCAAGAATAGCAATTCGAGCATGATTGAAAACTGCGTACTGGCCGCCTTTTCTCCGAGGCTCAGTTTCTTCCAGTGCGGCGCGAACGATTCCGCGCCGTCCCGATGGAGCACGCGTCGAATGCCCGCTAGATTGGCGCGGTCGATCTGGGCGTTGAGTGCGTCCAGCTTCCTCTTGTATTTGCCGGCGAACTGGCCGACAAAGCGATCGTACCACTTGCAGCAGTCCGCCAGCATCATCAGTAACAGCCGATTTTTGTAGTACTCAAAGCACGCCGCGCCGCCGGCCAGCTCGGTCGTGGAGGGGCATACGCGGTTGACGGTGCCGCTGGTTCCCGCAGAGACGACCATCGTGCCAAAGTCGTGCTCGTCCAAGCCGCAACCAACGCCGGTGGCGTGATTATCGCCGAGCCCGGCGACAATCGTTGTGCCGGCGAGCAACTCTTTAACCTGCTGCCATACTTTCGTCGTGCCGCCGACATCTCGTCTGGTCACCGGGCCGATGGCCCGGCCGCTCTGGATGACCTTGGGGAACCACGCCGGGTTGACCTTCGCTTTGCGCATCACGGATGCGGCCAGTTTCTTGTTTTGCTGTTCCAACAGCGCGTTACTGATGGCGTCCGAAGTGCTCAATCGCGGTTTGCCCGTCAGCATGTAAGCGATCCAGTCGCCCGTGGTCATCACCTGGTCGAGGCGTCTGGCAACGCCGGGCTGGGCGCGCAGCGCCCATTTGAGTTTCGGCAGAATGAATCGCTCTTCAATGCGGCCCACGACGTCTTCGGCACCCTGCCGGCGCAATTGGTCGACTTCGTTCGCGGCGGCATTGCACTGCCAACTGAGCGCCGGCAACGCCGGTCGGCCGCCGCGATCCAGCAGCACCATATCGTGTTGCCTGACGGCAAACGAAAGTGTCGAGCCGTCGAGCGACCAATTGTCGGCGCGCAGCTGTTCGACCACATCGAGGATCATTCCGGGGATTTCCTCGAGCTCGAAGGCCGGTTCGCCCCGCCATTCGGTCGCCCCGCGAACGTCGAGTTGCGCGTACGCCTCTTTACCGCCGCGGCTTCGCACGCCGAGCGCGAGGCCCGTCGTGCTAAGGTCGAAACCGCCCCACGCCGCTACGTATTTTTTGAGTGCCACAATTTTCTCCGCCGCTGGGGAGGGAAAAGCTTTTGCCGCGGTCGCCTGAAAACTGCGGCCCGGCAGAAGTCCCGCCCTCGCGTTTTATAAACCGGCTAACGAATGCCGACTAGCATACCGAAGCATTCCGCCCATCGACAGGTGCGGGCGAAGTGGGCTACTTTCTGGCAGCCTTGCGACCGCGGGCTGTCTTTTGGGGTTTGCCCGGCGGTCGCTGCCGCGGTGCCGGCGGTTTTTTGCCGCTGCGGGCGACAACGGCGTTGGGGTGATCGGCCTGCCCGGTCATCTCGTGGCGTTGGGGTGATCGGCCTGCCCGGTCATCTCGTACAGAAACCGGCTGGGCAATGCGTCGCGGGGCTTGCCCCATTTGCGGCGAGTCAGCGCGAGCGAGACGGTCAGGCGATCCTGGGCGCGGGTAATGCCGACATAACAGAGGCGGCGCTCCTCTTCGATATCGGAGGCCTCGCCGGATTCCACCGACCGTCGATGCGGCAGCAGGCCTTCTTCGATGCCGACAAGATAAACATGCGGAAACTCGAGTCCCTTTGCCGCGTGCAGCGTCATCAGTGCGATTGCGTTGTGGCCCAACTGAGAATCTTTGTCGCTGTCGGTTCGCTGATCCAAGAGTGTGGCATCAAGAAAATCGGCCAAGGACGGTTGGCGCGTTTGCTGCTGATAGCTGGCAATCGCGTTGACGATCTGTTCGATGGCGTTCCACCGCGACTCCTGGTCGATCGGATCGCGGTAGCGCCGTTCTAACTCGGCCCGATAGTCCACGGCGGCGATCAGCGACTCGGCGGTTTTCGCCATGGATTTGGTCTTCGCGAATTGTGCCGAAAATGATTTTATTAAGCGAACAAATTCCTCGATCGCAGAGCGGGCAGCGGGAGTGATGTCGGGAATTTCGTGCGGATCGGCCAGCACTTGCCAAAGCGTTTGCCCCCGATTAGCGGTCGTCGCGGCCAGCGCCCCGACCGTACGATCGCTGATGCCGCGGGCGGGGGTGTTGATAATCCGCCTCAAGGCCATTTCGTCCTGAGGAAAGGCCGCCAATTTTAGGTACGCCAACACGTCGCGTACTTCGCGGCGGTCGTAAAACGACATTCCGCCGATCAGGACATACGGCAACCCCACCCGCCGCAGTTCGGTTTCGAAGGGCCGCGGCTGCTCGTTGGTGCGGAACAGAATCGCGAATTGTCGGGGCTGCACCCCTGGGTGTTTGAGCAAGGAGGCGATGTCTTCGACCACCGAGCGGGCCTCGGCATCTTCGTCCTGAAACTGCAAAATCCGCGGCGGCCGGTCGCGCTGCCGCGCCGAATGCAACTGTTTGTCGTGACGGTGCCGGTTAAAGGCAATCAGTTCGTTCGCCATTTCCAGTATTTCCGGACGGCTGCGGTAGTTTTCTTCCAGGCGGACGACCGCCGCATCGGGCCAGTCGATTTTGAAACGGAGAATGTGTTCCACTTCGGCGCCGCGCCAACCGTAGATCGATTGATCGTCGTCGCCCACGACGCACAAGTTTCGATGTCCGGCCGCCAGCGCGCGGACAATACGATACTGGCTGCCATTGGTGTCCTGATACTCGTCGATCGACACGTGGTCAAATCGCCCGGCCTCGTCTTGGCGAACTTGATCGAAGCGGACCAGTAACTCCTCGGTCAACAGCAGGAGATCGTCAAAATCGACGGCTCCCTGTGCCTTAAGGGATTGCTGATAACGGCGGAACGCCACCGCCGCCAGATGCTGTCGGTCAGTTTCAGCGACGGCCAGCGATTGGCGCGGGTCGATGCCGCGGCACTTCCAGGAGCTAATTTGATACAGCAGGTCCGAAGGCCGCAGCGACTCGCGCGGCGCGCTGATCTCGGCCAGCGCCGTTCGGGCGAGGCCTTCCTGGTCGCCCCGGTCGTAAATTGAAAAGCGGTCGGGATAACCAAGTTTTTCGATATGCCGCCGTAAGATGCGGACGCACAAAGAATGAAATGTGGAAATCTCCGGTTTTGCCTTACGGCGGCGGCCGAGCAGGTCGCCGGCCCGATGTTGCATTTCGTCGGCGGCCTTGTTGGTGAAGGTGACGGCCAGAATCCGCTCCGGCTTGATGCCGCTGCGAATGAGCTGCGCGATGCGAAAGGTGACGACGCGGGTCTTGCCCGTGCCGGCTCCGGCGAGGACGAGCAACGGGCCGGAAAGGGTGTGAACCGCCTCGTGCTGCGCTGGATTGAGACCGTCAGACATCCGTGAATCGAGATGGGTAACTTCGTGTTTGTGCTGATGGACGTTGAGCCGTTGACACCACTTTAACGTGTTGGCCTCGCCATCGCGAGGATGCGTGCCGCGATCTTGACGGAATCCGTTTAGGGGGCATATACTCCGGGCTTGATCTTCCCTTCCCGGAGAACGGCTTGCCATGAAAGGCAAACGGCGAAACGAACTGAAAACCAACGAGTTGGCGGATTGGGTCGGTCAGAAGATCGAAGCCGCCAAGCCCTATACTTCGTGGTTAATCGGCGCCGCGATCCTTGTTGTGATCGCCATCGTCCTCGTGATCATGCGGTCTTCCCGGATTGAAGATGAAAGGACCCAGGGGTGGGAGAGCTATGAGGAGGCAAAAACCGATGGATTTGACGCGATCCAACGAAATCAGCAAATCCGCCTCGAGAAATCGTTGGAACGGCTGAAAAAGGTGGCCGCCGATTATGCCGGCGAACCGCTCGGCGTTTACGCGAAGCTGACGATCGGCGATCTGCACATGGCGACCGGCGCCCGGCAAAACGACTCGAATCGGCCGGCGGCGCTCGAACATTTCAAACAGGCCCAGGATCAGTTCGCCGCGGTGGAACGCTCGGATTCGGAACTGAAAGACCGCGCGGCGCTTTCGTTGGCGATCAGTCTGGAATGGCAGTGGCAGCTCAACAAAGCAGAAGCCCAGTACGCAAAAGTTCAGGGGCCTTATAGCGACTTCTCGCAGGCCCGCAAACGCGATCTCGAACGCCTGTCAACGAAATCTTTTTACGACACGTTGGCGACGTGGAAACCCAAACCTCCCGGCAGTGACTTGTTGGATAAACCGGACTTTGATTTGGATAACGACGGTCCGGTCGCTTTTGATTACGACCGTTATTTGGACGCCACCGCCGCAGGGCTTGATGTTCTCGATTCCCGAGGTGGGGAAGCGACGCCGGACGATGCGACCTCGGCGACCGGCGAAAAAGAAACTCCCAACACGACCGGCGAGCAACCCGAGCCCGCGTCCGAAGCGTCGCCGTAGTTGACGATGTCTCCGCCCTTGCTTGTCCGCGCAAAGTCATCCGGCTTCCGTTCAGGCAGTTTTGTTTTCCGGCAGGTTATTAGATACGTGCCCGATTTTGAGTTGATTCAATGGGTGATTTCCGCCGAGCGGGCCGGAACGCGGTTGGACGTTTTTCTGGCACAGGAGCTGCCGGACTACAGCCGCACATTTCTCCGCAGACTGATCGACACCGACGCCGTTCACGTCGACGGCCGCCGGGCCAAGGTCGCTTACCGGTTGAGAGAAGGCCAGCAGGTGACCTTTGCACCGGTGGAAGTCCCCCGCGGAGGCCCGGTGCCGGAGAACATTCCGCTCGATATTCTCTTCGAAGATGAGCATCTTGTGGCGATCAACAAACCGGCGGGTATGGTTGTACATCCGGCCAGGGGGCACTGGTCGGGTACGCTCGCCAGCGCGTTGGCTTTTCATTTTCGGCAACTCAGTTCGGTTGGCGGGCCGACTCGGCCCGGGATCGTTCACCGGTTGGATCGCGACACCAGTGGAGTTATCGTCGTCGCCAAGACGGATGCGGCTCACATGCAACTTGCCGCGCAGTTTGAAGCACGCCAAACGAGAAAAGAGTATTGTGCGATTGTCGCGGGATCACCGGACCGCGATCGGGATGAAATCAACGAGCCGATTGGCCCGCATCCGACACATCGCGAAAAAATGGCGATTCGCCGCGACCGCCCCGATGCCCGCGAAGCGGTTACGTTTTACGAAGTGGACGAACGTTTCGGCCGCTTTTCGAGGGTTTGCCTGCGGCCGAAAACTGGGCGGACGCACCAAATTCGTATTCATCTGAACCACATCGGGCATGCTGTCTTATGCGATCGTTTGTATGGCGGTCGGGCATCGGTGACGCGGGGAGATCTCTCCGGCAATCCGGAGGATGACCAGATGGT
>JAYZEI010000124.1:0-6632 GCA_036337375.1 Planctomycetota bacterium
TCGACCGAAAAGAATCGGCCTTTGCGAAACTTGAATCGGGAATGACGGCCATTGTTCGCAGCAACAGTGGCGAAAGTGAATTGGTTTCCCGCGTCACGTCCGGCGACAGCGACGTTCGTATGCCGCCGCCCGATTCGGGCAAGTCGCTTACGAATAAGCAAATCGAATTGATCAGGAAGTGGATTGATTCCGGGGCCGAATGGTCCAAACATTGGGCGTACCTGCCGCCCAAGAAGCGGGCCACTCCGCCCGCGGTCAAAAACTGGAAAGTCGCCAATGCCATCGATTCGTTTATCCAGCAGAAACTCAAGGATGCCAAACTAAGTCCCGAACCGCCGGCCGACAAAGAAACTCTGATTCGGCGCGTGACGCTCGATCTGACGGGTCTACCGCCGACGATCAAAGAAATCGATGACTTTCTTGCGGACGAAAAGTCCGGCGCTTATGAAAGGGTTGTCGACCGTTTGTTTTCGTCAAAAAAATACGGCGAACATCTGGGCCGAGTTTGGCTGGATGCGGCCCGTTATGCCGATACGCACGGCCTGCACCTCGACAACGAGCGACAAATCTGGCCCTACCGGGATTGGGTCATTGATGCCCACAACCGCAATTTGCCGTTTGACCAATTCACGATCGAACAATTAGCGGGCGACCTGTTGCCGAAACCGACGCTTAACCAGCGGATTGCCACGGGTTTCAATCGCTGTAACGTGACAACCGGTGAAGGCGGTTCGATCGACGCGGAATACTACGTACGCTACGCGGTAGATCGCGTCGAAACAACATCGACCGTGTGGCTTGGCCTGACGGCCGGTTGCGCGGCCTGCCACGATCACAAATTCGATCCGCTGACGCAAAAAGAGTTCTATCAACTCTTCTCGTACTTTTTCAGTCTGACGGAAAAAGCGATGGACGGAAATAAGCTGCTGCCGCCACCTGCAGTCAAAGCGCCCTCGCCGTTGCAGGTGGCTGAAATCGAGGGGTATCGAAAAGAAATCGAAGGTCTAAAGCCTCTGATTGAAAAGATGTTGGCGGAAAACGAGGCCAGCTATAAAGACCCGGCTCCCGACGGAAAATTGGGCGACTTAATGCAGGAGGAGTACGTTTGGTTCGACGACGCGCTTCCGCCGGGAGCTGCGCCGGAAGGAAACGAAGGCGCCAACTCGTGGAAGTTTGTCACGGCGCCGGATCACCCCGTTTACAGCGGCGAAAAATCATCGTTGCGGACAGGTACCGGCTTGACCCAGCATTTCTTTACCAAGGTGAGTACCAAGCTTAAACTTGGCGACAACGATCGATTGTTTGCTTACGTTTATCTCGATCCCAAGAACCTTCCCGAGACGGTTCAGCTTCAGTTTAACAACGGCAATTGGGAGCATCGGGCGTTTTGGGGTGCCGACAAGGGCCACGCACCCGGAAGAAACAACGCTTCCAATCTCCGTATTGGCGACCTTCCCGAGGCGGGGAAGTGGATTCGCCTCGAAATAGCCGCGTCTCAAGTCGGCTTGCCGGCCGGATCGGAACTGAACGGCTGGGCCTTTACCCAATTCGGCGGCAGCGTGTATTGGGACAAACCCGGACGGATTTCCACGGCTCGTCTCAAACCCGAACAGGCCGAATCGATCGCGATCTGGGAGCAGTATCGCCGGCAAGTCAAACAGCCGGCTTTACCGGCCGGCGTCCAGCAGATTCTCGATCTGGCGAAGGATCAGCGATCACCGCCGCAGGTGAAACAGTTGCGTCGATATTTCCTGCGGCATGTGAACCCATCTTCGGCCAAGGCCATTGAGGCTCAGACCAAAAGGGAAGCAGAGTTAAACCAAAAGATCGCCGCGGTTGAAAAGTCGCTTCCTTCCAGCCTGGTAATGGAAGACCGAAAGGAGAAGCGGCAGGCACACATCTTGGAACGCGGCGAGTACACCAAGAAACGTGCCGCGGTCTCGTCCCGAATCCCGGAGTGGATTTCACCCCCCGCACAAAACATGCCCGAGAACCGGCTCGGATTGGCGCGGTGGCTCGTCAAAAAGGATCACCCATTAACTTCTCGAGTAGTCGTTAATCGTTATTGGCAGCATTTTTTTGGTACCGGAATCGTCAAGACCTCGGAGGATTTCGGCATTCAAGGTGAACGGCCCAGCCACCCGGAACTGCTCGACTGGTTGGCTGTTGATTTCGTCGAAAACGGCTGGGACATCAAACGGATTCACAAAATGCTGGTCACCTCCGCCACGTATCAACAATCGTCGCGAATAACGCCGGAAAAACATGCCATTGATCCGGTCAATCGTTTATTGGCCCGCGGTCCTCGATTCCGTTTGGACGCCGAGGTTATTCGCGATCAGGCATTGGCCATTAGCGGATTGCTGGTCGGCAAGATCGGCGGGCCGAGCGTGAAACCGTACCAACCATCCGGGCTATGGAAGCCGGTTGGCTTCGGCGGCAGTAACACCGCGACGTTTAAACAGGATACGGGGGCGAAACTTTATCGACGGAGCATGTACACGTTTTGGAAGCGGACATCGCCTCCCCCGTCGCTCTCCACGTTTGACGCGCCGGATCGTGAAACTTGTCGGGTTCGCCGGGCGCGTACCAACACGCCGCTGCAGGCGCTCGTGTTGATGAACGACGTGCAGTTCGTTGAAGCGGCTCGAAAGTTCGCCGAGCGGATTATGCTCGAGGGTGGCGCGGACGAGAATGCGAAAGCCACTTTTGCCTTTCGCTCCATCGTGGCTCGCTTCCCCAACGAAAACGAACACAGGGCATTGACAAACATGTATGCCGAATACCTTGCCGAATTTAAAAACGAAGCGGGTGCGGCAGAGAGCCTACTGAAAGCGGGCGAGTCGCCGAGGAACGAGCAGTTAAATGTTAACGAACTCGCCGCCTGGACAATTGTCGCTCATTTGATCTTCAATCTGAGCGAAACGGTAACGAAGGGTTAAACCAGTGACACACGGTGGTCAGCTATCATGAATCCAATACGCGAATCTGAATTAGTCGAAACACGCCGTCACTTCTTCGGACAGGCTGCCGGTGGTATCGGCAGTGCGGCGTTGGCTTCACTGTTGAATCCAAGTCTATTCGGCGGCGAGCCGGCTCCGGCGCCGACGGCCAAAGCCGTTGGCGGACTTGCGGGGCTGCCGCACTTCGCTGCCAAAGCCAAACGCATTATCTATCTGTTCATGTCGGGCGCTCCTTCGCAGTTGGATATGTGGGATTACAAGCCGAAAATGGCGGAGTGGTACGACAAAGAATTGCCCGATTCGGTCCGCAATGGCCAGCGGATTACGACAATGACTTCGGGGCAAAAGCGATTTCCGGTTGCGCCGTCGATCTTCAAATTCAAACAGCACGGCCAGCAGGCCGCGTGGGTCAGCGAGTTGCTGCCGCATACGGCCGGTATTGTCGACGACCTGGCTGTGATCAAAACGGTAAACACCGAAGCGATCAACCACGATCCGGCGATTACGTATATTCAAACGGGCAGCCAAATTCCGGGTCGGCCGAGCGCGGGTGCCTGGCTGTCGTATGGCCTGGGCAGCATGAACGAAAACCTGCCCACATTCATGGTGCTGCACTCCACGGTGAACGGTGGCTTCGGTGGTCAGGCGTTGTATGCCCGCCTCTGGGGATCCGGTTTCCTCTCCACCCGATACCAGGGTGTCAGCCTCCGCTCGACGGGGGATCCGGTTTTATATCTTTCGAATCCCGACGGCATGAGCCAGAAAATGCGCCGCCGCATGCTGGATGAACTTTCCAAGCTGAATCGTGCCCGCTTTGCAGATGTCGGCGATCCCGAAATCCAGTCTCGAATTGCACAATATGAAATGGCCTATCGCATGCAGACTTCGGTACCTGAATTGACCGACATTTCGGACGAGTCGGAGAAGACGCTGGAGATGTACGGCCCCGAAGTCAAGAAACCCGGCACCTTCGCGGCCAATTGTCTGCTGGCCCGGCGGATGGCCGAACGGGGCGTGCGGTTTACCCAGGTCTTCATTCGACAGTGGGACCAGCACGGCAGTTTGCCGAAAGATATTCGTCGCCAATGCGGAATCGTCGATCAACCGTGCGCAGCTCTAATCAACGATCTCAAGCAGCGGGGGATGCTCCAGGATACACTTGTCGTCTGGGGTGGTGAGTTCGGCCGTACGATTTATTGCCAAGGTGGCTTAAGCAAGACCAATTATGGTCGCGATCACCATCCGCGGTGTTACACCAAATGGATGGCCGGTGGCGGAATCAAACCCGGAATTGTCTACGGTGAAACCGACGATTTCAGTTACAACGTCACGGAGAATCCCGTGCACATTCACGATTTGAATGCGACGATTCTCCACTGCCTGGGCGTCGACCATAAACGACTGACCTTCAAGCACCAAGGCCGGGACTACCGCTTGACGGACGTTCATGGAAACATCGTGAAAGATGTCTTGGCTTAGTCTTGCATCAGGTTTGCGCAAAAAAAGAGCCGCCTGATCTAGATCCGTTATCAGGCGGCTCAGAGTCTCTCGATACTCGACGGCGGCCTATTCGACCGCGTCTTCCGGTACGGTCTCGGAATCGGAGTCCGTTGTCGGCAGCTGTGATTCAGCCGAGACGTTCTCGGCTGCTGCGGCCTCCTGCGGAGCAAACCGCGATGCGACCCGAATTGCCTGAATTTCGGTTGCGATCGTTGTCCGAATCGTTGCGGTCAAATCGGTTGTAATGGCGTCCTTCATGGTTGAAACCAATTCGCCAACGATGTTCTGCAGTTGTTTCGATGCAAATTGCAGATCTTTGCGCGATAAACCATGCAGCCGTTCGACTTCGGTTTTCACAACACGGTCAGTTTCGTCGCGAAGAAGAACGGATTGAACTTGAAATTGTTTGTTCAATTGTTGGGTCATCGCCAGAAGGTCGGACCGTGTATCGGAACGAAGTGTGCGGATGACCTCCGCCGTTTCTGTTTCCAGTCGTTCGGACTCGTACGCGACGAGTTCCGCGGCTTGCTGCCGTAAACGTGCGATTTCCTCGGGAATATTCGACAATTCCTCTGAAACTGCCGCATGTGTGTCATTGGAAATTTGTTCCAGCCACAGGTCGTTGCTCTTGTGCAGCTCTCGCGTTTTGTCCTCGACGTGTGACGCCAGAGTTTTCGTTAAGATTTGCAGTTCCCTTGAAATTGCTTCGTGCGCGTCCGCGTCGATTTGTTCCAACTGCAGGTCATTGTTCTTGTGGAGCTCTCGCGTTTTGTTCTCGACGTGTGACGTTAGAAGTTTCGTTAAGCTTTGCAGTTCTCGTTGTGACGAATCGCGGAGCATTGCGGATTCTGCTCGGAGAACACGATTCGTTTCGTCGCGTAGAAGCGCCGACTGATCCTGGATGTGATTTTCAAGTTTTTGCGTCGACACCGCCAAGTCGGCTTGAGCATCGGCACGAAGTGCGGAGATATTGTCAGTGGCTTCTCTGCCTAATCGCTTAGACTCTTTTGCTACCGCTTTCGCGGCCTGACGGCGCAGTCGCGCGATCGCCTGGGCTACCTGCGTCTCCAGCTTCCGCGCCTCATCTTCTACTTGCGAGACGGCGACATCGTGCAATGCCTGCTCCAGAATCTCAACTTCTCTTGACAAATCGCGTTCCAATTTTTCCGATAGTTCCGCCGATACCTCCGCCCGTATCTCGTCTTTGCGTCGCTGATGCAGACGCGAAAATACTGCGGATTGAGATGCATCGGCCGCAATTAGAAGCGTAATAGTGGCCAAGATGACGCGAGGAATAATGATTCGCATTTATCGACACTCCTTTGTTTCGCTTGCTTTCCGTTGATGGCGTGTAATCATTCAACTCGGAAGGGGGGCGTCCGACGCCTACTCGGGGACGCAATTCACAGGTTATTAGCCTTCTCTGCTCCTTGATTGGTCGATCGGGTATTAATCACTCGATCCTTTGATTTGATCGGCAGAGATGCGTCTGACGTAAAGTGACGGCAGACCGCCCTTCTGATGGAATCTATCGGCACGCAATGATCGTCATCTGTTCAAGGACGCTTCAATGATGGATGCTATAGGTCTTAATGAATATGCGAGATCACAACCGGGGCGAGTCGGATTCAAAATTCAATTTGATGAGCGTTGGGCGATAACCAATATGCGGAATTTGATCCGCCAGCGACGGCACTTAACAATCGGGACCAACGAACCATTGGCGATAATCTCCGAGGCGCGGCACCGCGGTTAGGGTTTTAGCGGTTACCACGGGAGCAGTTTCGTCGTCAGGTTTTCTGAGCACGCTGTCGGACGAGTTCAATGGTTGCGGCCGCATCAACTCGCCCGGCGGCGTCCGGGGGGGAGAAATTTTCGCGGTTCGCCGAAGACCAGTTGCACATTTAACTTACAACCCTTCCCGGGTGAAATGCCGGCCCGTTGTCGATCCGCTGTGCAGCAGCGTATAAAACGGCCGCGGCGGTGGAACTGCCCGGCATGTCAAGCAATAATTAATTGTGATGGTTATCAAACGTTTAGTGATCTTCGTACTGGTTTTTGCGCATGCGCCGCTATGGGGCGAGGATAAGATTCCGCGGCCAAAGCCGGTGGCCCCTCCGGGTGTGGAGGCGGTAGAAGCCTCGATTCGACGCGGCGTTGACTTCCTGC
>JAYZEI010000125.1:0-5831 GCA_036337375.1 Planctomycetota bacterium
GCCGCTCGACAACGTGCTTCAGCGCGAGCGCGCCGAGGAGGTCCGCGCCGGACTCGGCCGGTTGCGTGTACTGGACCGCAAAACGTTGGAGGCGTGTTACGTCAAAGGACAATCGCTGATCGAAATGAGCGACGCGTTCGAGTCGCCGAGCGGTACGATAAAACGTCGACTACACGTGGCCCGCAAGCGGCTGGCGCAGGAATTGGAAAATCCCTGCTTGCTGTAGTAACGAAAAAGGTAGCCGCGCTGTGGCGGAGTCCGCAGGCGGCTACCTGCTCGGGGTAAAATCGGGTATTCTGCCCGGGATGTTTTACGGTCGCAGTTATCCTCGTCAGCGGTCCGGGGCCATGCTGGTCGTCTGGGCCGCGGTATTGGGATTGGGCTGCTCCGATCACCCAGCGGGCAAACCGACGGCGGCTGCGGTGGCTGAGGCGACGGTTGCGGTCATCGTCGATCGTGGCGACGACAAGGCAATCGCGGACGCCGAGATTGTCGGCTGGTCGCAGGGAATGACGGCGCTGGATGCCTTGGAAGCACTCAAATCGCGGGGGCTGAAAACTCGCACACGCGGCAGCGGCCCGACAGCATTTGTCGAAGCGATTGACGGTTTCGAAAATAGCGCGGCCAACAAAAACTGGATATATTTCGTGAACGACCACAAGGCGACCGCGGGTGCGGGAGTCTTCGTTTTAAAACCGGACGACGTCGTATTGTGGAAATACACTGACGAAGTAGAATAGCCCGTGCGGGCGGATTGCAATCATCCAGTTTTTTTGGAGACCAAAAATTGAACCGAAAGATTATCCGTCAGGCATTCGTCGTCGTCGGGCTTGTTATTATCGGTGTCGTCGGACGGTTTCTGTTTTTGGAGACGCCGAATTTTTCGGCAACCGCGGCTGTCGCGGTTTTTGCGGGGTTCTATCTTTCCAAGCGGTCCACGGCACTCCTCGTGCCGGTGCTGGTGATGGCCCTGAGCAATCTGACCCTCGATTCTTATGATTCGCTGGGTGAAATGCTCGTTATTTACGCCGCGTTTGTGTTTCCCGCAGTGTTGAGCCACCATCTGCGGGAGGGGGCGTTTGAGAATCGAAAATTGAGCCGGCTGGGATTTGGCGTTTGCGCGGCCGCGCCGTCGATGGTCTTTTTTGTGACAACAAATTTCGCGGTCTGGGCCTTCAACGGGGTTTATCCGCACACGTCGGCCGGTTTAATTGAGTGTTACGTTCAGGCGGCCCCGTTCTACCAGTACACGCTCGCCGGGGACGTACTTTGCACGTCCGCGATCTTTGGCAGCTATTTCCTCGCACGCTGGTGTATCACTGCGACCCGGACCGAGACACTTGTGGCCCGTCGCTAGTTAAGAAGGCGGCGTTCGTTAAGAAGACCCGCCGCCGGTTTTCGAAGCGTTTGCGTTAATTGTTCGTTTTGCCGGCTGGGGGGCCTTTCGGCGACGCCTTCGCGTTCGGTTCGTCCAGCAATTCGGCGTCGGCGTCGGCCGGGTCGGCGGTATCGGCCGAACTGATGAAGGTCTCAATCGTGTCGGCACCGGTTTTTAACGCCGTCTTTAATTTCGTCTCGGAATTTTGGCCCGTCGAGAATCCTTTCTTGACTTCCGCCAGCTTGCGATGCAACCGCTGTACGTAACCGTTCAACGCCGCGTCGGTCGCACCGACTCCGCCCCCTTCGCCATCACTCCCGTAGATGCCGGTCATGACGCTGTTCACGCGGGCCACAATGCGGCCGGGGGAAACGCGCTGACCGGGGCTGCCAGCCATGTAGATTTCCTCCCGACAAGCGTCGACCGCCAACATGGCAAGTTGGTCAACCAGTTGCTTTGTGCCGTTTTTTGGCGGCGCGGGGAG
The DNA here is from genome assembly GCA_036337375.1 of Planctomycetota bacterium. Classification (GTDB taxonomy): domain Bacteria; phylum Planctomycetota; class Planctomycetia; order Pirellulales; family UBA7805; genus JAYZEI01. Next base: position 1,863 of record JAYZEI010000125.1, read on the forward strand.
CTTGAACTGGCCGAGGGCATCGCAGACCGTAAATTTCAAATCAAGCGGTCGTTTGGGATCCGCAATCACAGCCGTCAATTGCTCGACCACCGATCCGTTATTGCCAAGGAATTGCATCGCGCCGAGAATATCGACGGCCTGTTTTTGCAGCCAGAGGTAGCCGGCTTCCTGCCCGAGTGTTGGTTGCTCTGCGATAATTTTTAGCATCGCGGCGGCAGTCAGGGCTTGTGTCCCGGCATCGAGTTCAACACCGGCGGCCGGTCCGTCTTTTATGTGCCGTGCGATTCCGATCAGAGCGGCCACGCGCAAGTAGATCGGGACGTCTGACGGTTCGGCAATTTTCTGAATCAGCGGAAGTCGCACGTCCGAATATGGTTTTGCCGGTTTTCCGGCCCGTGCCGCCTCGCTGTTGAGCCTGCCGAGTATCAGAATGGCGTTGTATTTTGCCGCCGGATGAAAATCTTTGTCCATGGGTTTGTATTCAGTGCCCGGGGGAATGTTTACCGGCTGGCCGTCCAGACCGCGAATTTGAGTTCCAACACGCACAACGATTTTCTCCTTGCCCTGCGCAACCGCGAGGCGGGGACCATTGACGATGGCGAACATCACGGCGGTTGTCAGCTTATTGAGATGAGCGGTGATTTCTGGCGACTTTGCGCACTTGCCAAAATCCTCAAAGAACTCGTCGCGCAGCTTCGCGACGGTGCTCAAATTCTTCACGGACGTCATCCGGGCGAAGACGTACTTCGAGTAGTAATCAGAAAACACTTTCCGATTACTCTCTAGCGGGTAGTTGGCGCTTCCTCTCAGGATTCCCGGTATCGTCGAGTTTCCTTTGCGGCGGACGACGTCATCCACCGTCAGTTCCAGATATTTGGGCCCGGCCGCCGCCGCTCCCCCTGCCGGTGCTTTGGCGGCAGGTTCCTCTTCCTGGCCCCACGACCGCAAAGTCGGGAACAGGCAAGTGCAAAGCAGGGTAAGGGCCATGCAGCACCGCTGCGATACGCGACTCGACGACAAGAGTTGGCGCGAAGTCATGGGCGAAGCCTCCTAATCGTTCCAGTCCAATGCCCGAATGAATCGCCGCCGCAAGAAAAGCGGCGATTGACGAGATTTGATCGGCAAAACACGGTAGTGCCAGTGTACACTCGACCGTAGATACCAAGCTACTATCTTGCCGGCGACATTGTCAAGGAAAGCCCTTTCTATTACTGCGATTTAGGGGCAAGTTTCCCCGAAAAGCCTCTCGTTGATGCCCCTGCTGTACTACGACGACACGTTTTTGAAACACGACACCGGGCGTCATCCTGAACGCGGTTTGCGGTTGCGCCGTGTGATCGGCCGTCTCCGCGAAACCGAATTGCTGGGGCGGTGCGATCGCGTCGATTGGACAGCGGCCAATGACCGGCAACTCGGTCGGGTGCACGACCTGGATTATGTAAGATCTGTCCGTCAATTCGCCGCCGACGGTGGGGGCCGCATTGAGCAGGACACGGTCGTCGCTCCTGCTTCGTACGTTGTGGCGCAGCGGGCCGCCGGTGCGGTTTGCGATGCGGTCGATCGCGTCGTTGGCGGGGAGCATCAGCGCGCCTTATGCCTGGTGCGACCGCCGGGACATCACGCGCTGCCCGCGAGTGCAATGGGATTTTGCCTGCTGAATAACATCGCGGTCGGCGCGTTGCAGGCGGTCCATCAGCTGCAGCTTGAACGCGTGCTCGTCATCGACTGGGATGTCCACCACGGCAACGGCACGCAGGACATGTTTTGGGAGAACGAGCAGGTCGCTTTTTTTTCGATTCACCGCTGGCCGTTTTATCCCGGCAGCGGCAGTGCGGACGAAACTGGTGCGGCCCGTGGACTTGGCACCACGCGTAATCTGCCCGTAGAATATGGCACGTCGCGGAGCGCGTATCTGCAGCGATTCGAAACGGAGCTGATCGACTTTGCATCGCGCGTTAAGCCGCAACTAGTCCTGGTCAGCGCCGGATTTGACAGCCATCGAGAAGATCCGGTCGGGTCGCTGGGCCTGGAGGTTGAAGACTTCGAGCAGTTGACCAAAATTGTGCTAAGCGTTGCCGACCAATACGCCGCGGGGCGGTTGGTTAGCGTGTTGGAAGGCGGTTACAACCCCGACGTGTTAGCGCAATGTGTCGAGGTGCATCTGCGTGGTCTCTTCTAGTCAAACCATTCATCGGCCGGATCGAAATTCGGCAGCACGACGATCAGAACTTTCATTTTGCCGATCGCGCGGTGGCGAACGCCGGGAGGAATAACGATGCTCGTTCCCTGGCGGACGGGAATCAAGTCGCCGTCCAGTTGCATTTGCGCGCCGTCGAGGCATTCCAGAATGTAGTAGGTCTCGGTCAGCCGCTTGTGGTAGTGCAGTTTGGCATCTTCGACGATCTCCGTGACGTGGATCGTGCCGGGAAACTCGTCAATGTCGGCGAATGCTCGACGCGCGGTTCCGCACGGGCAGGGGACGCCGGCAATCTGTGAAAAATCGGCAGTCCGATAACTTCTTTTTTCGGCGTCAGTGCCCACTAGTGTTCTCGCGTCAGAACGAATTGGGTTAGTGAATTCAGCGATTGCGTTGCCGCCGACGTCGGCAGGTTTGACAGGCAGTCGCGGGCGGATTGCGTGCGTTGACTAGCGCAATCCCTCGCGTATTGCAGCGACCCGGTTTCGCACATCCTTTGCAATAAGGTCGCCCGAGAGGCATTCGGCTGCCTGAGCAGTGCCTGAATCTGTTGCCGCTGGCTCGATTCGACGTTCGCTAACAGGTGGATCAGCGGTAGCGTCAATTTCGCTTGATCCAGATCCGTGCCCAGCGACTTTCCTGCCTGATGTTCTTCGCCCAACAGGTCGAGTAAGTCATCTGCTATTTGAAACGCGATACCGATATGTTGCCCGAACTCGCGCAGTTGGAAGACGGTTGCAGAATTGGCGTCGGCGTAAAAAGCGCCCAGTTCGCAGCAACACGCACATAGTTCGGCGGTCTTGCCGCCGATGATTTCGAAATATCGTTGCTCGCTGATGTCGAAATCGCCGGAACTTTGTATCTGGCTCATCTCTCCTTCACAGACAATGTTCGTCGTACGACCGATCCGTTGGCAGGCGTGAGTGCTTTCCAGCGTACTCGCTAAATAAAATGAATGCGAAAAAAGAAAATCACCAACCAGCACGCTGGCCTGATTTCCAGCGCGTACATTCAACGTCTCGTGATGGCGGCGGACGGTCGCTTCATCGAGCACGTCGTCGTGCACCAACGTGGCCAAATGAATCATCTCCAGTACCGCGGCCAGCAACAGATGGTCTCGATTCACCTCACCGCAGGCTTTGGCGGCCAGCAGCAACAGCGCCGGACGCAACCGCTTGCCGCCCAGGCGGACGCCGTGACGCAGCAGCTCGTTGACCAGTGGATCGCGGCTGACGAGTTCCTTTTCGAGGATGGCTTCGACCTGAACCAATTCGTCGGCCACGGGGGCATAAAGTGCGGTACAATCGGCTGCTTGGAGCCGGTCACGCCCGGCCGCTGCAGCACGACTGGTGGGCGGCTCGACGGTCGCGTCCTGAACTTCGTCAATCAATGAATCACTGCTCCTCGCTTAACCAGTTGAATGCGCCGCCAACCTGGTTGTGGTTCAGGCTGAACGGTCACGCTCCGGCGCCGCGGTTCGTTGATAGTGGCCGCTGCGACCACCCGATTTTTCCTCTAATTGCACTTGCTCGATGGTCATCCCGCGATCAACGGATTTGCACATGTCGTAAATCGTCAGCAACGCCACACTGGCGGCGGCCAGAGCCTCCATTTCGACGCCCGTTTTCGCCGTCACCTGAACCGAGGCCTGGACCTCGATCGTCTGTTCGTCGACAAATGTGAAGTTCACTTCAACCGCGTCGAGCGGCAGCGGATGGCACAGCGGAATCAGGTTTGCCGTCTGCTTGGATGCCATGATCCCGGCCAGTCGA
>JAYZEI010000126.1:0-5098 GCA_036337375.1 Planctomycetota bacterium
TGAACGGTTCGACACTGTACGTGTTCGAGCGGGCGACGGGAAAATCTTCTTGGAGTCGTCGCGTAGTCGGTGCCCCCGGTGCCGGACCTGGGATCAGTAAGGACTATATCTTTGTGCCGACAATTAGTGGGATTTTAGAGGCTTACAATCTGGAAAAGCCTCGCAAACCGGCATGGCTCTATAATGCCGGTGGCCGCGCGCTGGTTCAGCCGATTGTGGCCAGCGGCAGCGTCAGCTGGCCGACAGACCGCGGTTTGTTTTACGTCGCTGGTGCGGAAACATTGACTGTCCGATACCGTACGGAAGCCCGCGACGATATTGTTGCTCAGGCGGCGCACATTCCGCCGTTCTTTTATGTTGGCTCACTGGACGGGAATCTTTACAAAGTCCATGAACGCTCCGGTAACATCGCTTGGCGGTTTACTGCAGGCGAGCCTGTTGCGAAAAAGCCTGTTGCCATCAATGGCCGCATTTACGTTGCAGCAATGCATGGCGGCCTGTATTGCGTGCTTGGCGACGCGCGGGTCGCGCGGTCCGCCGACTTCGACGCTCGACAGGCGGCCGCCAACCGTGGGGAGATTACTGCCGAAGAGGCCAAACAGCAGACTCCGTTCCGCGTCGATGAGGGGGCAGAGCTGTGGTGGACACCCGAGATCGTCAAGCTTTTAGCCGTTACGCCCAGTCGAATTTACGGGCTCGATCGATCCGGACGCATGAGGATTTGCCGTGCGGATACCGGTAGCCTGATTTCCACGATGAGTACCGAGCGATTGTCGCTGCATTTGATCAATCATGTCTCGGATCGGATCTACGTTGGAACGAAGTTTGGCCTGATTCAGTGTTTGCATGAACCTCGGATCGAAGAGCCGCTCGCCTATCTCATTTCGGAAGGCGATGAAGCTGAGGGCAAGGGCGAGAATAAACCGGGCGACGGCAACGAAGGCGACATTTTCGCGGACGGCAAGGGCGGCAAAGAGAAAGATCCGTTCGCCGCTGGCGGAGACGGCGACGACCCGTTTGGCGACAAGGCCGGCGGAGAAAAAGATCCATTCGGCGACAAAGCGGGCGACAAAGGCGACGATCCATTCGGCGATAATCCATTTGGCGGCGGTGGTGATGCGGGCGGCAATAAAGCCGGTGCCGCGGACGACGATCCGTTTGGTGGTGCAGCCGACGACGACCCATTTGGTGGCGGTGCGAAACAGCCTGAAGATGGCGGAGCGGATGACAATCCGGCTGATGGCGGCGGTGATAAAGATGGCGCCGCGGACGATAATCCGTTCTGATCCTCGCAGAGTTGCTTGTCGTTTAGGCCGCGGATCGATACGCTATTCAGCATGTCTGCGAAAATCGAGCGCGCGATTATCAGTGTCAGTGACAAGGAAGGCGTCGCCCGGTTCGTCCGCGGCCTCGTTGAGGCGGGGGTCGAAATCTTCAGTACCGGCGGCACGCGGCGGCATTTAGAAGACGCGGGCATTTCCGTTCAGGACATCGCCGCCTACACGGGCTTTCCGGAAATGATGGAAGGCCGGCTCAAGACGCTGCATCCGAAGGTTCACGGTGGAATACTGTGTCGCCATAATCGTGACGACGACATGACGTCGCTCAAGGAGCACAATATTCTGTCTTTTCCGTTGGTCGTCGTAAATCTATACCCCTTTGAGCAAACCGTCGCCCGGCCGGACGTCACGGATGAGCAAGCAATTGAAAACATCGATATCGGTGGCCCGACGATGATCCGGGCGGCGGCGAAAAATCATGAATTCACAACCGTTGTCACTGAGCCGTCGCAATACGACGAAGTGCTCCAGCAGGTTCGCGCCAGCGGCAGCACAACACTCGTCTTGCGCCGCCGTCTGGCCGCGGCCGCTTTTAAACGGACGGCGAGCTACGACCGGGCGATTACGGAATACTTTGCCCGTGCCGCAGATTCGGGCGGCCCGCCGACGGCCGCTTTGCCCGCTCAGTTGAATCTAAACCTGGTGCGGCATGCGGAATTGCGGTATGGCGAAAACCCGCACCAGCAAGCCGCCCTTTATCGTCTGCCCGACGCGGCTATGTGCAACCTGGTTACCGCCCGCCAACTCAACGGCAAGCAACTTTCCTACAACAACTTACTGGACCTCGACAGCGCGTTGGCGCTGGTCCGCATGCTTCCCGAGGCCGGCGCGGTCGTGATGAAACACAACAATCCGTGCGGTGCCGCGGCGGCGGAATCGCTTGTCGAGGCGACTCGCAAGGCGTTTGAAGGCGATCCGGTTAGTGCGTTCGGATCGGTACTCGGTTTTAATCAGGTCGTCGATGTTGCCACGGCCGAACTGCTCGCCGAACCGGGAAAATTTGTCGAAGCGATCGTCGCGCCGGGCTACGACGGCGGCGCGGTGGAAGTTCTTACGACCAAGCCAAAATGGAAGTCCAATGTGCGGCTGATCGATGCGGGCGATTTCGGCGGTGCGGCGGCCGCGATTCAATTCCGCAACATTGAAGGCGGTATGCTGGTTCAGCAGTCGGATTGCGATCCGGCCGACTACAGTTGCTGGTCGGTCGTGACCGATGCACAACCGACCGACCAACAGGTGGCCGATCTACGGTTTGCCTGGACATTGGTACGCCAAGTGAAATCCAATGCCATCACCCTGTGCAAAGAACAGGCTTTGTGCGGTGCCGGCGCCGGCCAGATGAGCCGCGTCGATTCAGTCGAGATATCGATCAACAAAGCCGGCGATCGTGCGGCCGGCTGTGTATTGGCCAGCGATGCATTCTTCCCTTTTCCCGATTCGATCGAAACCGCCGCTGCAGCGGGCGTCACCGCCGTCGTTCAGCCCGGCGGCTCAAAAGGCGACGACGGGGTGATCGCCGCCTGCAACGCTCAGGGCTTGCCGATGATCTTTACCGGTCGGCGGCACTTTAAGCACTGATGCCGGGCGCGACTTCTCGCACAACGCTTGCCGGCAAACTACAATCGTTGTTCGAAGGACAATGCATTCCGATTAACCAGGACTTGAGTGCCATGCGTATCGGCAAAACGGCAGCCGCCATCGCCATCCAGGTTTCGCTAGCCACTGCCTTACTGACCTCTTTGCCGGTGATCGCCGACGCGGTCGATCGGCCCAATATCTTGTTCATCTTCACCGACGACCACGCGCCACATGCGATCGGCGCTTACGGTGGAATTTTGAAAGAGGTCAATCCGACGCCGAACATCGATCAACTCGCACGCGAGGGTATGCTGTTTCAGAACAGCTTTTGCACCAATTCGATTTGCGGGCCCAGTCGCGCGGTGATTCAGACTGGCAAACACAGCCACATTAACGGCTTCATGCGCAACGGCAATCGATTTGATGGATCGCAACAGACGTTTCCCAAACTGCTGCGGACAGCCGGCTATCGCACAGCGATGATTGGCAAGTGGCATTTGCAGAGCCAGCCTCAGGGATTCGATCACTGGGAAGTGCTGCCCGGACAAGGAGACTACTACAACCCAGATTTCCTGACGCCCGACGGCCGCAAGCGGGTCGAAGGCTACTGCACCGACATCGTCACCGATGCGGCGATCGGCTGGCTCAAGAAAAACGGTGAGGGTGAAAAACCGTTTATGCTAATGTGCCAGCACAAAGCGCCGCACCGCACCTGGATGCCGGCACTGCGCCATTTGACGCTGTACGACGATCGCGATTTACCGGAGCCGCCGACGTTGTTCGATAATTACAAAGACAACGCCAGTCCGGCACCCTACCAGGAAATGGAAATCAACCGTCACATGCACCTCGGCTACGACTTGTTCGTCACGCCGTACCTGACGATTTACGAGACGCTTGGGATCCCGGCTCCGAAGGCTACAGACCGATCCGGCATCCGCAATATGCAGAAATTCACGCCCGCTCAGCGCAAGGCGTGGGATGCCGCGTACGAGCCGAAGAATTCGGCCTTTCGAGAAGCCAAACTTACGGGTAGAGAACTCGTCCGCTGGAAGTATCAGCGTTACATGAAAGACTATCTCCGCTGCATCAAAGGTGTTGATGAAAGCGTCGGCCGGTTGATGGATCATTTGAGAACGTCGGGGCTCGATAAGGATACGATCGTTATCTACTGCTCGGACCAGGGCTTTTATTTGGGCGATCACGGCTGGTACGACAAGCGGTGGATGTACGACGAATCCCTGAAGATGCCATTCATCGTCCGCTGGCCGGGCGTCACCAAACCGGGTTCGATCAACACCGAACTGATTCAAAATCTCGACTACGCCGAGACGTTCCTGGACATTGCCGGCGCGGCCGTCCCGGGCGACATGCAGGGAGCCTCTCTGGTCCCGCTGTTGAGGGGCAAACGGCCGGCCGGTTGGCGTGATGCAATCTACTATCACTATCATGAATTCCCCAGCGTTCACATGGTCGCACGGCATTACGGCATCCGCACCGGGCGATACAAGTTGATTCGCTTCTACCAGTTTGATGAGTGGGAGTTTTACGACTTAGACAAAGATCCGGACGAAACCAGGAATCAATATCGCAACGCGGAGTATGCGACGACGATCGGCAGACTGAAGGAAGACCTTGAACGGCTTCGCAAACAATACAAAGACAACACCGACGTGGGTGTAATGCCGGCAGAGTGGCGGAAAAAGTTCCGCGCGGATAGCTAGTGAGTACGAATTTAGGCAGGCACATGGAGAGAGTACGGAGAATAACCGAGTGATGTCAGAACTTGAGTTTTCTGGAAAGAACGCACTGATCACGGGCGGCACGCGCGGCATCGGTCGCGAGGCATCCCTGCGTCTTGCCAGCGAAGGAGCACGCGTTGTCGTCAATTACGTTGCCAACCGAGAGCGGGCCGAACAGACGGTGGCCGACATTCAGCGCCTCGGCGGCACGGCTTTCGCGGTGCAGGGCGACGTTTCGCGGCCGGACGATGTTGAGCGATTGGTCTCTCGCGCGCGGGAGGAATACGGACCCATCGACATCCTGGTGCATTCGGCGGGGATCAGCATCGTCGAACACGCCAGCGACGTAACGTGGAAAACTTGGAAACGGACAATGGACGTTAACCTGGACGGCACATTCAACGCGGTCTACGCCGTCAAAGACGAAATGATCGAGCG
>JAYZEI010000127.1:0-9726 GCA_036337375.1 Planctomycetota bacterium
GAAACTTGCCGTCCGCGCCGTCGAGCGTTCGGGCCGCAACCTGCCGGAGTTGATCTCTGCGTTCCGCACCGCCGGCAGCCTGGACGCGGCGCGGCCTCAATGGTCCGACAAAGAATTAAGGGCCTTCGTCGATGACGTCGGCAGCAAAGGCAATCCGACCCGTGGTGAATTGATCTATCGGCGGCAAACGCTCGGTTGCGTCAAATGCCACGCCATCGGTGGCGCGGGTGGCCGCGTTGGGCCGGACTTGGTCAGCATAGGCGGCAGCGCGCAGGTCGACTACTTGATCGAATCGCTGCTCGACCCCAACAAAAAGATCAAAGAGAATTTTCACTCGCTGGTCGTCGAAACCAACGGCGGACGATTACTGACCGGCATCAACATCGGCCGCACGAACCGCCATTTGATTCTACGCGACGCAGAAAATCGCGAGATGCGGATTCCGCTCACCGAGATCGCCGAAGAAGAAAACGGCACCAGCCTGATGCCGGCGGGGTTGGTGGACTCGTTGACCCGCGGCGAACTGACCGATCTGGTGGCCTTTCTTTCACAGCTCGGCAAAGAGGGCCCGTTTTCGATTGGCCAACGGCGCTGGGTCCGGCACTGGGAAGTCGTCGCGGCGACGGAAGAGAATCTGGATTATGTCCGTCGAACTGGCGTCAGCGCGGCGGCCGATTCCAGCGAGTCGCTTGCCTGGGCGAAAACTTACAGCCTGGTGTCCGGAAATGTGCCGCTTGCCGGCGTGCCGGTTCTGACAATTCCGGCTCGTAAATTGAAGACCAGTATTTTGCGGTTCCGGCTCGAAGTCACATCGCCGGGAAAAGTGCAATTGAATTCAGATTCGTTCGCCGCTGCCGGCATTTGGGTTGACGGGGCGCCGCTCGAACCACGACCAGCTGTGCAAATTGATTTAGAGCAGGGCGTGCACACGGTGACGGTTGCCGTGGATAGAAACAAACCCCATGATCGACTGCAAGTTGAATTGGTAGAAGTCATGGACTCCCCGGCGCGGGTGCAACTCCTCGTGGATTAGCTGTTCCCAAAATTGAATAAGACAAAAGCCAAGGGCGGCAACAAGGCCCGACGTGGTCGCCCGCCACTACAGGCCGGCGGCATCGGTGGAAGAAGCGCCGTCGTTGGTATTCATTTCCTGGTTGATGGGGACATCGCTGATCTGAACGGCACCGTTGCTGCCGGCGAAGACTGTGTAAGGCACGGACTGCGAACGGTCGGCTGTTTGTTTGGTCGCCGGCTGTTTGATAGGCTGATGGCACCAGCAGCCAGCTTTTCTGAAACACCGGTCAAGAGGAATGCTATGTCACGTTCCCAGGATGCGCCCGCGTTGGGTATCGCGATTTTTTGTACGCTCGTCGTTGCGTCGTCGCACGCGGCCTTGGCGATCGAATCGGGACCCGATGCCGGTGCGGCGGTGCCGGCGTTGAAGGTTCATGTTTTGTCGGATGACGACTCGTACGCCGAGAACGATGTGACCGCCGACCGCGCGGATAAAATTAGCGTGTACGCCTTTGTGCAGGCCACCGAATGGGCCCGGCCGATGGCTCGGTTTCTGCGCGGCGTCGACGAGTTGGTCACCGCCGCCGGCAACGATGCTCGCATGACCGCCGTCTGGTTGACCGACGATCAAGATCAATCGCGCCGATACCTGCCGCGAGGCCGCAACGCCATGAAACTAAAAGCGACGCGATTTGGCGTTTATGGTGGCGATAAGAACGGCCCGAATGACTGGAACATTAACGCCAAGGCGTTTATCACCGTGGTTATCTGCCGCGGCGGAAAGGTTAGCAAATCGGTCGCTTACATTTCCGTCAACGCAACCGACGTTCCGGCGGTCGCGGAGATTCTCAAGACAAAAAACAAAAATTGAATATCATTTTTCCGGCAGCGGCGGCAGGCGATCTGAAAAAGTCGTTGTGCGGACTTGCCCAGGGGGCAACATTGCGGCCGAAGCCGCGAAACTGTGGAAGGCTAGGTTCTTGTGAATCCAGCTGCGTTGTTTCCGGCATTGTCTTGAGTCAGATTCCTGTCGTATTCTCGTTTCTCCCGGTCGATTACGGCAGTTCGCTTGGAGACGGAGTTGGAAATGACCACATTGCTTTGCACATCTTCCCACCGACATGCCGGTATGCAAGAATCTGGTGGACAGATTTAACGAGGCGAATATCGAAAGGCGAGTTTTTCATGGCGATCAAATCATGGTTTTTGTTTGTATTCCTCTCCGCCATCGGCATAACGCCGGCGATCGCAGTGGCCGGCGACTGGACGCAATTCCGCGGTCCCGGCGGCCTGGGCGCTTCGGCAGAGACGAATTTGCCGGTCACTTGGAGCGAAGAAGAAAACCTGGCCTGGAAGCGAGCGCTGCCGGGCTACGGCGCATCGAGTCCGGTCACGCTGGGAGAGCGGATTTACGTGACGTGTTACAGCGGATACGGGATCGATCGCAACGACCCTGGCAACATGGAAGACTTGACGTTGCACCTGGTGTGCGTCAATCGCGGTAATGGCGAGATCGTCTTCGATCAGCACGTCCAACCTAGTTTACCTGAATCGAAGCGGGTGCGCGACCACGGCTATGCGGCGGCGACGATTGCCTCGGACGGCGAACATCTGTTTGTGTTCTTCGGTAAGACCGGCGTTTTTAAATTTGACTTGGAAGGCAAACAGATCTGGCGGGCGGATGTGGGTTCGCGCACGCACGGCTGGGGCTGCGGCACGTCGCCCGTCTTGTATAAAGATCTGGTGATCGTCAACGCCAGCGTCGAAAGCGGCGCGCTGGTTGCGGTGAGAAAGAAAGACGGCCAGGAGGCTTGGCGGGCCGACGGTATGAAGGCGTCGTGGAACACGCCGCATCTGGTCGCAGTCGCTGACGATCGCCAGGAACTGGTCGTCAGCGTGAAGGGAAGTATTCTCGCTTTTGATCCGGATACCGGAAAGCAACTGTGGAACTGCCACGGCATTCAGGACTACGTCTGCCCCAGCATCATTTCGCGGGAAGGCGTCATCTACGCGATTGGCGGCCGTACTTCGCGGTGCATCGCCGTACGGGCCGGCGGTCGCGGCAACGTGACGGAATCGCACCGGTTATGGGAGGCCAAGGCCGGTGCAAACGTCTGTTCGCCGGTGATGTACAAGGATCATCTCTACTGGGTCAGCGACCGCAACCGGGTGGCATACTGCGTCCGCATGAAAGACGGCGAAGTTCTGCACTCAGAGCGGTTTCCCGCACAGCCGTATGCTTCCGTCCTGCTGGCGGATGGCAAACTGTATGTCGTCTCCCGCTACGAAGGTACCTTTGTACTGGAGGCAACTCCCGAGATGAAGCAGCTCGCGCACAACAAGTTCGACGACGACAGCACATTCAACGCCAGCCCCATCGCCTCCGGCGGCAAAGTGCTCATTCGCAGCGACAAGTATTTGTACTGCGTGACGAAGAAATAAGGCACAAGGGGAAGAGGCACAAGGGGAAGAGGCACAAAGGGAAATGGGGCGGAGCGAGTTTTTCGGCCGACTACGCGACCCGTCCCCGCTTCCTACTCTTTCACCCGCTCGACATATTCTCCGGTGCGGGTGTCGACCTTGATGATCTCGCCCATTTCGACGAATGCCGGGCACTGAATCTCGGTGCCGGTCTCGACTTTGACCGGCTTGGTCACGTTGGTTGCCGTGTTGCCCTTGGCGCCGGGTTCGCAGTACTCGACTTTCAACGTCACGTGATTGGGCGGCGTGATGATAATGGGATTGTTGTTGAAGAGGACCATGCTGCACATTTCGCCGTCCTTGAGATATTTCCAAGCGTCTCCAACTTGTTCGCTGCTCAGCTCGTGCTGTTCGTACGTATTGGTATCCATGAACACATAGTTGTCGCCCTGCCGGTAGAGATATTGCGATTCGATCTCCGTAACGTCCGCGACCTCGATACTGTCACCGCTGCGGTACGTGCGATCGAGAACCGTCTGTTTTACGAGATTTTTCAGTTTGCACTTGTACATCGCCTGGCCCTTGCCGGGCTTGACGAAGTTGCACTCAATCATCAGGTAAGGATCGCCGTTTAGCTGTACTTTCAGACCCTTGCGAAAATCGCTGGTGTTGTAATTTGCCACGTGCTGCGATTCCTGTCTTCGAATTCCAGATCGTAAGCGGTATGTTTATCGGGCGATGAGTATTGTAACGGCGAAAAATGATCGTGTCTTGACCAGTTCGGCTGCCGCGGGTGAGTCGGCATGGCGGCAGTCGATGCGCCGCGCGATCCGCGATCCGATTGCATTGTGCCGGCGGTTGCAACTGCCCGAGTCGTTCGAGAGGCGGGCGGTCTTTGCCGCGCGTCTTTTTCCTGTTTTCGCGCCGTTGGAATTCGTGGCGCGGATGTGCCCGGGGGACCCGCACGACCCACTGTTGCGGCAAGTCCTGCCTCTGGATGATGAAATGGTCGAGACCGCCGAATTCATTAGGGATCCGGTCGATGACGACGCTGCGACGCTCGCGCCGGGCCTGCTGCGCAAGTATCAATCACGCGCGCTGTTGGTCACGACCGGCTCGTGCGCGGTACACTGCCGCTACTGCTTTCGCCGCCACTATCCCTATCACGAGTCGCCAAAATCTGTTGAAACGTGGCAGCCGGCGATTAAAAAAATTGCCGATGATAAGGCGATCGATGAAGTGATCCTCAGCGGTGGCGATCCGTTGACGCTGGTCGACGCCCGGCTGGCCGAGTTGGCCGAGCAACTCGAACAGATCGATCACCTGCGGCGGCTCCGTGTTCACACGCGGCTTCCTGTGATGATTCCCAGCCGCGTTAACAGCGAACTGATCGCATGGTTGACGGCGACGCGGATGACGCCGATCGTTGTGATCCACGCCAATCACGCTCGTGAGCTTGACGACGACGTGGCGCGTGCCGTGAGGCGGTTCATCGATGCCGGCATTGTCGTGATGAACCAGTCGGTGCTGTTGCGCGGTGTGAACGATTCGACGGACGAATTGACAGCGCTGTCGCGGAGACTGCTCGATTTGCGAGTCGTGCCGTATTACTTGCACCAACTCGATCGCGTTGCCGGCGCGGCTCATTTTGAAGTGCCAATTGAAACCGGTCGCAGGCTCGTCCGATCGATCCGCGGGCAATTGCCCGGCTACGCGGTGCCGCGGTATGTGCAAGAGGTCGCGGGCGAGACGAGCAAACGAGTTTTGGCTTGAGAGGGAGCGGGGTAATGGTGACGCTAATGCTTACCGGCGATTTGATGATCGGTTCCCAGGTGGGCGGTGTCGCGTCGCGCTGCGGTGTCACCTTGAAAGCGTTTGCGTCGCCCGACCAACTGCTGGCCGAGTGCGGCGATGGCGAAATCGGGCAAGTGCTTGTGGACCTGGCGGTATCCGGGCTCGACCTGCAGAGTTTAATCGCCGCCTTGAAGCAACTGCCGTCTCCTCCAACTCGCGTCGTTGCCTTCGGCCCGCACGTTCAGGAAGCAACGTTGAAAGCCGCGGAGGATGCCGGCTGCGACCAAGTGCTAACACGCGGCCAGTTTTTTGCCAACTTGGAATCCGTGGTCAGTGGCTGTTAGACAATTTCAGTGGTCGATAGGAAATTATCGGCTCGTTGTCGGCCGATCCTGCAAACCGTTGATCCAGAACGCCCGTTCAAACCGCGCCGGGGCCGCGCGTCGTCTCGCTGATTCGCACAGCCTCATCGACCGACACGACGAGAATCTTGCCGTCGCCGATTTCGCCCCCGGGACCGGTCCGGGCAGCGGTGGAAATGGCTTCGATGGTGCGGTCAAGAAAATCGTCGTTGACCACAATCTCCAATTCGAGCTTACGCAGCAGATTGGTTTTGTATTGGACGCCCCGGTACACTGCCGAATGTCCTCGCTGGCGACCGTAGCCCTGCGCGTCGCAAACCGTCATCCGCTCGACGCCACAGCGTGCCAGCGCGGTTTTGACGGCGTTGAGTTTCGTCGGTTGGATAATCGCAATGACCATTCTCATCAAGATGACTCCCTGGGGAATCCAAACTAGGCTAAGAATAACCAGCTTGGCGGTTGGATCAAATAGCGGGTGATGGTACCGTTTGATGAGACGACAATAATTGGAAGTGGAGCGGAATTTCAGCGAGCGCCCCTAAATTTTGGCGAGAGAAGAACCTGAGCGACCGACACACCGTCCCGCCGTTTGAACCCCATCCACTTCTGCGCAATCCGCATTTGCAGACTTGGGCGGCAGTCTATTTGCCGAGGCATCGATATCCGTACCGCGCGGATCGTCATCTTGTGACGCTTGACGACGGCGACCAGGTCGTTTTGCACGAAGACCGTCCGCCGCAGTGGCGGCCCGGCGATCGAGTGGCGGTACTCGTACACGGACTGGGAGGATCGTACCGCAGTGCGTACATGGTCCGCGTCGCGGCGAAGTTGAACGCCGCCGGTTGTCGGACTTTTCGCAAAGATCTGCGCGGTTGCGGGGCGGGTTCGGGGTTGGCGTGGTGGCCATTTCACAGCGGCCGTTCCAAAGATGTCGCTGCGGCGCTGGGCTTTGTTGCCAGCCGGTGTCCTAATTCACCGATCACGCTGATTGGGTTTTCGCTGGGCGGCAACCTCGTTTTGAAGTTGCTGGGCGAAAGCTCCTCTGCGGCCGAATGCGGCGTTGATTCGGCGATCACCGCCTGCGCACCGATCGACTTGCGGGCAAGCTGCCGCCACCTGATTCAACCGGCAAATAGATTTTACGATCGCCGTTTCGTCGTACAACTGTTGCGCCAGTATGCGCTGCGCCGCAAGCTGTATCCCGCTGCGCCGATGCCAAAGAAAATTCGCCGGCCGCGAAACCTCTGGGAGTTAGACGAGCTGCTAACCGCGCCAATTTGCGGATTCCGGGGGGCCGAAGACTATTACGCGGGCTGCAGCGCCCGGCGGTATCTTTCCTCGATCAAAGTCCCGACGCGAATGTTGATTGCCGAGGACGACCCGTTGGTGCCTTCAAATCAGTACGATGGTCTCGAACTACCCGTCCCCGTGCGGTTGTGCAAAGTTGCCGGTGGTGGCCACCTGGGATTTATCACCAGCCGTCAAAACGGCGGGGACCGTCAGTGGCTGGATCAACAAATCGTCGGTTGGACAACGGGTGGAGAATCGCCAAATTTTGCGGACCACCAAGCTGGAGGTGCAAGCGGCGGCCGCGAAGCAAAACAGGAAGCAAAATAGGAAAATTTAAAACTGCCGTGAGAAGGTTTAAACTGTGGAGCATACAGGAGTTTAGGGGAGGCGAATGCCCGCCGCAGTTCGCCTTACAAAGGAAACAGAAAACAAGCCGCTGCCGCGAAGCGGAGGGTGACGATGGCCGAAGCCGCAGGCAGGTTCCACGGACGCTGAGTTTTTTCAACCCGCGCCGCTAGTTAAATGGCCAACACTCTGGAATGACAAGCAGGGCGGTTGCCATGACCAGGGCCGTCAGCGGCAGGCCGGTTTTCAGGTAGTCCCGCGGTCGGTAACCGCCCGGCCCCATAACCATCAGGTTGGTCTGGTAGCCGAACGGTGTGATGAAACTACTGGAGGCGGCCAGCGCGATCGCCATCACAAACGGCCGTGGTGAATAGCTGCTTATCGTCGCGATCTTGATCGCCAGCGGGAACATCAGCGCCACGACCGCCGTGTTGGTGATCATTTCGGTCATCACGAGCGTCATGACGTAAATCGCCGCCAACAGCGCGTAGGGATTGCTGGCGATCGTATCAATGATTAGCTGGGCGATACTGTCCGCGGCACCGCTGTCACTGACCGCACGACCCAATCCCAGGGCCGCGCCGATGGTGATCAGAACTTGCAGCTCGAGCGACCGCCGCGCTTGAGCCGCTGTCAAGCACCGCGCGGCTACCATCAATCCGGCCACCATCACCGCGATGATCGCCGTCATCCCTTGAGGGAGCACGCCTTCCTGACTAAGGAAGGTGCCTGCCAATAGTAAAACGACCAGTACGGCGACCAGTGCGAAGGCGATCCAAACTTTGTCGTGTCGTCTCGGCCGCGCTTCGTCCACTCCGCTGATCAAATAGAAATCGCGGCTGTGACGGAAGCTGTTGATAAACTCGGATTGCGTTTGTAGCAGCAAGGTATCGCCGGGTTCGAGGCGGATGTTGCCGATCTTGTTTGTGACTCGTGCGCCGTTGCGGTGGACGGCGACGACAGCAGCGTTGTAGAGCTGACGAAATTTGGCTTCCTTGACCGTTGTACCGATCAACGGCGACGTGTTGGACAGGACGACCTCTGTCAGATGCCTGCGGCGGTGCGCTGCGGGATCGGTTTCGTAATTAAGATCTGCAGCGGGTACCAGCCCGGGGATTTTTTCCAGGTCGACAATGGTGCTAACCACGCCCGTAAAAATTAATTGGTCGCCGCTCGCAATCGTGTCGCGTGGCGTGACCGGCGTAATTATTTCGCCGTCTCGATCGATTTCGATCAAGAACAGTCCGGGCAGGTTGCGCAGGCCCGCTTGCTCGACGGTCTGGCCAATCAACCGGCAATCATCACGCACCAACATTTCGACCAGATAATCGCGGCGCTGTTCGCTGAGCGATTCGACCAAGTTCGTGCGATTGGGCAGCAGCCTACGGCCAACCAGCAGGATGTAAGCGATACCGACCACCGCGCAAGGCAGCCCCACGTAGCCGATTTCGAAAAAGTGCATTCCCGCGTCCGGCGACATTTCAATCAGTAAGCCGTTGACGACCAGGTTGGTGCTGGTGCCGATCAACGTGCAGGCGCCGCCGAGGATTGCCAGGTAACTGACGGGCATCAACAAACGAGATGGCGACACACCGATTCGACGGCACCAATCGATAACCGTTGGTACCGTCATGGCGACGATTGGCGTGTTGTTGATCAGGGCCGAGAATGCCACCACCGGCGCGGTCAGCCGCAGCAGTGCCGCTTTTTCCGTTCGTGCCGTTCCTAACAGCCGGTGTCCGATCAAATCCAGGCCGCCGGTGGACCGCAGACCGGCCGCGATTACATAGAGTGATCCGATCGTAATCACGGCTGGGTTCGCAAACCCGCGCAGCGCCACATCGGGAGTGATCACACCCAAGATCGTCACGCCCACCAGACCGGCCAAGAAAACCAGATCGGTAGATAAGCTGCGCCGGGTCAGCAGCACGACGAAGACCAAAACGGTCACGCTCAGTGCAATGATGGCATCGGATGGCATGGCGGTGAAGGGAGCAGTGGTGATGTTGCAGTGGTGTGTGGCTAATGTCTCACCACTCGAATAACTATCGTTATCGGCAGCACCTTACCGGACACTCCGCTTGGCCTGGATAGTTGATACGACCAAAAACTTCTTCCGATTTTCGCTTGCCGCGCAAATTGTTAACCATTTTCTCCGATCCGCAAGGAGAACGCTAATTACCTAATGCGCCCAATAATTCAACTCCGATACCACCAGTACTTGATGATGCGGAGCCAAAATCTACAGCGCCGACACGTTGCAGGCTGCCGCGGTTCGTTCCGAAGGGTGGTATCTCGAATCTAATTCTGGTGGTAAGGAGGCTGTTTTAAATGCATGGTGGTCACGCGACGTCACATTACTTTCTAGACTTTCAAACTTTGGTTAAGTCCGCCGCTGCGACGCTGGTGTTGTTTTGCTCTTTCGCCAGCGCCGATGCCGCAGTGTACATTATTTGGCTAACAACTGCTGAAGATCAATCGAATCCTTCGGCGGAGTCCG
>JAYZEI010000128.1:0-7547 GCA_036337375.1 Planctomycetota bacterium
CAAGGTGGCCCGCCTTTTGAAGGTCTCTACCGAGGAGATCAAACGGCGAATGGGCGCCGGTCGTTTGAGCTTTGTTCAGATCGGAGACCAACTGAGGATTCCACGTCGAGAAGTCGAGCGTGTCGCACTGCAGGATGCAAACCACGCCGATTAACGACGTGGCAAAACGAGGTTCTGGAGTACGGGCTCGATCTAAGCCCAATCAAGTCCCGATTTCGCCTTCAGCCGCTCCTCAAAATCACCCAACAGGCCGCCAACCGGCTCCCACGACGATTGCCGTCGCACCTCGATGTCGCCATGTTGGTTGACGCGGACCATGCTTGTTCCCTCGACTCCCGATTCTTGCAGGTCCTCGCTGGTAATCTCGTCGTCGTTGATGACTTCGCAGAGCAAAGCGCCGGAAAGTTCGATGAATTTCATAGTTCCGCCTTCAAGGACGTAAACCGCCTGTCCTACGGATTCATGATACCAAAGCCCCGGAACCTAGTTTAGGGGGCGTTCGCTCGTAGCCGCCGCCTAACGGCTTCTGACAGTGCGAACATTTCGTCAACCGACAACTGCTCCGCCCGCAACTCGCCACGAAATCCCGTCGTGGCAAGAATTTCGTCAACCTCCGGCTTGCTCAGGTCTTTTTTTGTGGCGCTGATTAAGACACTCCGTAGAAATTTGCGGCGATGAAAGAACATCGCGCGAACAAATCGATGGAAAAACTGACGATCCGGAATATTTTCTCTGCGTTGCCGGTCAAGTTCGATGTGAATGATCGCCGACTCAACCTTTGGTCTCGGCCAGAATACTTTCGGCGGCATGATGCGGACAATTTCTGCCCGACATTGACTCTGAATCCAAATACTTAAATGACCATAGTCCTTCGTTCCCGGTCGAGCGACGATACGTTCGGCCAATTCTTTTTGAATGGTTACGGTCATCGAATGCGGAGCCGCATCCAAGGCAAGCAGATTCGAAACGACCGGGGTGGCAATGCAATAAGGTAAATTTGCCACCAGTTTAAGGCGGCGCCGTTCATCTTTTTCAAGCTCATCGACGACCGCTTCGATCACGCGCGGGTCAAACTGGTTTTTATTTTTCAGGGCGTCCTGCAGCAGCATCGTTACGTTGTTGCAATCGATAAGTTCTTCGCTCGCCAATTGATGAAGATGACGATCGATCTCAACCGTAACGACTGACGCAACCCGCTCGGCGACCAAAGCTGTTAGCGAACCCGTTCCCGTACCTATTTCCAGAACAACGTCATCCACATCCAAGTTCGCCGATTCGACGAGTATCTGAAGAAGGTTGATATCGACGAGGAAGTTCTGCCCATGCCGTCGGTTCGGTTCCAGCCCCACTTCCCGGAATCTGCGCGTCAAGTAAGAGATTGTTTGGAGTGGTGGCACGATTTAGGCATTTCTCAAAAACGACAACTGCTTCTCAACATACTTTGCAATCAGATCGGTCTCGATGTTGACATGACAGCCAGCACGCTTTTCGCCTAATGTCGTCAAAGCAAGTGTGTGGGGAATCACCTGGACGCTGAATCGCTCGGCTTCGACATCAACCAGCGTCAAGCTGATTCCATCTACTGCAATACATCCCTTTGAGACAATTTGCCCCGACAGAAAGGACGGCAGGCGAAACCACATCGTCGCCCATTGCTGCTCGTCCTGCCGCTCGTCCAACGTCCCCATCGCGTCGACGTGACCGCTGACCAAGTGCCCGCCTAACGGTTCGCCCATTTGAAGAGATCTTTCCAAATTAACGAAGTCACCGGCCTTCAATTCGCCGAGGTTCGTTCGCGACAAGGTCTCGGGACCGACCTCGAAAGACATGCGGTCGTCCTTCAACTCGACAACCGTCAAGCAGCAGCCGTTGACGGCGATACTCGCACCGACCATTGCCTCCCCGGCAACCCCGGACTCGCAGATATCTAACCGCCTGCCCGGTCCATCAGTTTGCGCGCGATGAACGCCACCGACCGCCTGTACCAACCCCGTGAACATCCGATTAATGCTCTCCGGTATTTCGCTTCAACCCACCGGTCCGTCGGCTAATTTCGGCTAGAACAAGTTGGCTTAAATAGATAATCGGCGGCGTCAAAACATACAGGGCAACCAATCCCGGGATCGAAAACCCGGGTGCGATCACTACCGGAATCATCGCAAAAATTATCGCCACAACGTGGGCGAAACTACGCTGCCCCCGCACGAATTGGTTAACTGCATGGGGATAAGGAATGCGCGAAACCATCAACAGCGAAAGTACCAACGCAAACGCCGGCAATACCCATTGAATCCATTCGTCGATGGCGGTGCGATGTTCGGGCGCGGACCTCAAGCTATAAAAGACAAGTGCAAATCCGGCGATCGCGGCCGCGGCCGCAGGCGCCGGCAGACCATTAAACCACTGATGGTCATTCTCGTCGTCGCTGGTCTCGACGTTAAATCTCGCCAACCGCAACGCCGCGCACATCGCGAATGTCGCAGCAATAATCCAAACGATATTTCGATGGTCCAATGCGAATCCCGGGCACATTTTAACCATCAAAAATGCCGGCGCGACGCCAAAGGTCACCAGATCACACAAACTGTCCAACTCAGCGCCAAACTTAGAGGTCTGATTCGCCATTCGCGCCACGCGACCGTCCAACGCATCGAAAACCATCGCCAGAAATATCAGCCAACTGCTGAGCATGAGGTTTTGCGTCGGATCGTTTCTGTCGAGTTGCCCCGGCACGCTGCTGATTGGCCAAGTGAGAATTGGCTCGGTTTGAGGCGTTATTTCTGCAGGAGTCGTCGGCGCGATCACACGTGCGGCAACCACGATCGCGAAAAACCCGCAGACAAGATTTCCCAACGTAAACATCGTGGGAAATACGGCAATAGTTCGAAGTGGACGCATTTGTTCGTTAATGACCGATGATCAAGTGTTTAAAGGACAAATGCCGAAGACCCCGCGAGCAGATCGGAACGGTTGGTCGTTGGGACTTGGCCATTGCTTGACAATTTTCATTCGCTTGCCGGCTCGTTATATTGCGCCACGACCGTCACGCCCGCTTTAATCTTCTGGCCAACGGTCACTCCGATCGACAGCCCCGGTTTATCGGGCACGATCAACTCAGTGCGCGAGCCCAGTTTGATCATACCAAATTGCTGCCCCGCCTTTAATGATTCTCCAGGCCGCAAATTACATACAATCCGCCTCGCAATCAGGCCTGCGATCTGGCGGACCACGATTTGTCGATACGGTGGATGCTCTTCTTCGAGCGCAATCCACATATTCTCGTTCTTGATCGCGCTCTCCGGGTTCAGTGCGTTAAGAAACATCCCCGGCGAGTATCGCAACTCCACCACGCGGGCATCACTTGGCGCGCGGTTGATATGTACATTAAAGATGGAAAGAAATACCCCGACGCGAACTGCCGGACCGTCGATAAAATCATCGTGATCGACTTTTGTCACCTCTGCGATCGTTCCATCGGCCGGCGCAACGAGGATTCCCTCACGACGGGGAGTACATCGTGGCGGGTCGCGAAAAAAATATAAAACCCAGCCGAATAAGATCAGCGGCGCGATGCCGGTCCACCAGAAATCGGGCCACAATAAGGTCGGTAGTGCGGTGCACACCACTAACGGCGTGCTCATAATGACCGTTTCGGCCAATCCCCACCGCGCCAGTGGAATCTTATCTCGCCATCGAAACGGGTCGTCCTCGGCAGGCCAGTCGCAGGTACATTGGTTGCGGGCGTATTTCAAATCCCGCGGATCTAAGATTTCAAACGCCGCTCCATCCGTGCTGCCGACTCGGCGTTCGGCCATCCGCTGCAAGTAACCGCGGCGAACTGCCTTCAACCAGCATCGCCGCATCCGGCCCCACAATAATTCAAGGCGATAACAAAAACCGCCACCCGGCTGAACGCTGGTGATATTTGCGGGCAGAGGCCGCGTTTCGCCGCGTTGCACCATCGTTTCTTCCATTAATCTGTCCAAAATTCCTTCGACCAAATTAACCGCCGAGATTTCATCGTAGCCCGCAACCATCGTGCTGAGAAGCGTGGTTAACTGTGTCAATACCGTGTACTCGGACACGTTTGGACTCTAGTCAGTTGTCATCGAATCAGCAAAAATGGACGGTTCGGCAGTTCCGCAAAACAAATCCGCAAAACAAGACGGAAGTCATCAGACGCAAGAAAGCAAACGAAGAGCATGAGTACGATTGCAGAAGTTCACAGCCGGCAAATCCTGGATAGCCGAGGTAATCCAACCGTCGAAGTCGAAGTTACGTTAATCGACGGTTCCACCGGCGCCGCGGCCGTTCCCAGCGGCGCGAGTACGGGGATTCATGAAGCTTGGGAGCTGCGCGACGGCGATGAAAGCCAGTTTATGGGCAAGGGCGTTCTGCAAGCCGTCGAAAACGTGAATACGACAATCGACGCGGAATTAACGGGAATGAACGCGCTCGACCAGATCGAGATCGATTACAAACTGATTGAATTGGACGGCACGGACAACAAAAAAAACCTGGGAGCCAACGCCATCCTCGGCGCGTCGTTAGCCGTTGCACACGCGGCTGCAGCTCATTGCGAATTGCCGCTCTACCGCTATCTCGGCGGAGCCGGCGCGCGTGTGCTGCCCGCACCAATGATGAATATCGTCAACGGCGGCGAACATGCCGACAACTCAGTGGATGTTCAGGAATTCATGGTCATGCCGCTGGGGTTCGACCGCTTCGGCGACGCGCTCCGCTGCGGTGTCGAAGTTTTCCACCATCTCAAAAAGGTACTCAACAGTCGCAACCTGAACACCGCTGTGGGTGATGAAGGCGGTTTCGCGCCCGACCTGAAAAGCAACGCGGAGGCGATGGATTTGATCCTCGAAGCAATTGCGCAGGCTGGATACGAAGCCGGTACTCAAGTGCGGATCGCCTTGGACGTCGCCGCAACTGAATTCTACGATGCCGACACCGGCAAGTACACGCTGGAAGGAAACCAGCTTGATTCGGCCGGCATGGTTGATTTGCTCGCCGAATGGGTCGAGAAATATCCGATCTGCTCCATCGAAGACGGTTGCGGCGAAGACGATTGGGACGGCTGGAAACTGCTAACCGATCGCGTCGGCGATCGAGTCCAATTGGTCGGCGACGATCTGTTCGTGACCAATACCGCCCGCCTCGCCCGCGGGATCGACGAGGGAATTGCCAACAGCATTTTGATAAAAGTCAACCAGATCGGCACGCTGACCGAAACGATCGAGGCCATCGAAATGGCGCACCGTGCAAACTATAGCAGCATTTCCAGTCATCGCAGCGGCGAGACAGAAGACTCGACAATCGCGGATCTGGCCGTCGCGCTCTCGACCGGCCAAATTAAAACCGGCAGCGCGTCTCGGACCGACCGCATGGCGAAGTACAATCAATTGCTACGGATCGAAGAACAACTCGGCGATTCCGCGCTTTATGGCGGATCGTTATTTCCAAAGTAAGAAATGCCGCACTTGGGGACGGCGCGGCTCCTGCCGAGCCGCCTACGGGTCGGAATCTTCGTCGCGACGGGGGCCTCACACTCCAGCTTCCCATGGTATCGCAGCCAGAGCATAACGCCGATCGACCCGACGCCGACACGTCGTCGTCACCGCTGGTCTATGTGCTACTATTCACTTCATTCGGACTGTTCACACTGACGGTCTTTTCGCATCGCTACGAACAGCGGCAAATCAAAATTGAACAAAAGTTCCACGGCATCCAACAGATTCAGCACCGCAAAGCAGCGAACGGCGAAGGGCAGCCCAGCGGCCTGCGGACACCGGATGACGAGCCATTGATCATTACGTTGCGGCCTTTGATGTGGATGCTCGGCGGGCTGATGCTCACAGCCTGGGCGATTCTCATGTGGCGACGAATTCAAGTTCGAGGTGAAGTAACGCGATGACGGGCTTTCAACTCCGAAACATGATTGCCGATGATCGCGATGAAGTGGCGCGACTGATCTTTCATGGAACCAATCAATACTATCTCTCCATTGGTCGCGAGCCGATTTTTCGAGACGACGAACTTGCCCCCGGGGTGATGTTTGACGTCTACGAACAGATCGATCCCGGAGAGGGAATTGTCGCCATCGATGATGCGAACGGTCGGATTATCGGGTCGTGTTTCGTGCACCCCCGCGAGACGCACGTGTCGCTGGGGATTATGAACTCACACCCGGAGCAATTCGGCCGCGGCGTCGCTCGCGGTTTGCTGCAGCGCATCGTCGATGAGGCCACCGCAGCCGATAAGCCGGTGCGATTGGTCTCAAGTTGCTTCAATCTCGATTCATACTCGCTCTATACCCGCGCGGGCTTTGTCCCCTTTAACACATTCCAAGACATGTATCTTGAAATACCGGAAAGCGGATTGCAGCACGAACCGCCGAGCGACATCGAAGTTCGCGACGCAACAATCGACGATATTGAAGCGATGGCGGCCATCGAAATGGAGGTTTCCGGCATCACCCGCGCGAACGACTACCGCTACTTCATCGAAAACCCGGATGAACTTTGGCACGTTTCCATCGTCGAAGCGGCCGGCGGCGTGGACGGATTCCTCGCCTCCTGCGGAGCGGATGCCTGCAATATGCTCGGCCCGGGCGTCTCGCGGACAGAAAACCAGGCGGCTGCTCTTATTTTCGCCGAATTGAACCGCTACAGGGGTCGCATGCCGGTCTTTCTCGTCCCGGTATCTTGCGGACATCTGGTGCGGCAACTCTATCAGTGGGGGGCGCGTAATTGCGAAATGCACGTCGCACAGGTATACGGCAACGCGCAAACACCTCGCGGAATCGTGCTGCCAACGTTCTTGCCGGAAACTGGCTAGCCGATGACCTGGCTCACCGAAGACCCGACCGCCGTGATTGTCCTCGGCGCGATCACGATCGCCCTGTTGGCGATTGTCTTTTTCAATACCGGCCGCGCCGCAGTTTTGTTCGGCATGTTCGGCACCATTCTTCTCGTCGGCCTGTTGGTGCTCGCCGAGCACCTGATCGTAACCGATCGCGAACGCGTCGAGATGACGGTCTACGACGTCGCCAAATCTCTCGAAGCCAACGACCTGGCAGACGTACAAAGTTATCTTGCCGCTGACGCCACACGCTTGCACAACCAGGCGGTGCGTTATATGTCGATGGTTGAGCTACAAGAGGTCCATATTACAGACGGGCCGGATATCACTGTGAACAAACTGACCACAACTCCAACCGCACACGTCGACTTAGTCGCCGTGCCCCATCACAAACTAAAATCCGGCGCGTCCGGTCGGCAACAAATTCCGCTTGAAATCAAACTGAAACTTCGGTTGACAGACGATCGGTGGCTGATCGATGGCGCCGAGATAATTCCGTTCAATCCGTCGAATCGCTAGCAGAAACAGGGTTCGACGAAAGGTACTCTCTCTAACGATCGTCAACGGATCCGACAATTTCAATCCTATCCACGACGACCTGCCCCCGCAGTGGAAGTTCTTCCCCTCGAATCATCCGGTGCCAGCCGCCCACAATGAGGTCGCGATGGCGGGAACAC
>JAYZEI010000129.1:0-10076 GCA_036337375.1 Planctomycetota bacterium
TTAATATTTGCAACGGTCACACGACACGCATAAAATGCGGCCACCGCGAGGTAACCACGAAATCGATTCTAGCGTATATCCAAATAGCCTTGAAGGAACACGGGAGCCGTTTCCTGTATCGCGAAATCGCCCGCATACAAAAACGCTTTTGCCGTCAATTTAGTCGGCGTATTCTACCCACCAATTGAGCTCTACTTACCAATCGAGGTTCCGAAATGCAGACTCTCACCTCTTCCGCTAAATGCCTCCTGCTTGGTTGCACGGCGTTTTTTCTGTCCGTCGCACCGACGACTTCCAAGGGGCGGGCTGACGAGATCGCGGCTGCGGACCTGTTGCCCGATTCGACAATTCTCTATGCCGAGATACCGCGGCCCAAACAACTCATCACGACCATCTTCGACCATCAGATCACCAAGGACATCCAAGCGACCAACGAATACAAGACGGCGACAAGCACCGAAGAGTATCAACAGTTCCGCGCAGGCATCACGTTGTTCGAAAGTGTATTGGGTTTGAAGTGGCGTCCGGCCATAGAATCACTCTCCGCTGGCGGATTGTACTTTGCCTTCGATCCCGAAACCGAGGCCGCCGCGCTGTTGATGAAATCCAATGACGCGGAACTGTTGGAAAATTTTCGCGATACCGTCATCAAGTTCGCCCGCATGGACGCGGCGGGCAAAGCGCGACCCGATCCGGTTCGCCAATCCGAGTATCGCGGAGTGCGCGTCTTCCGCGCGGGACAGGCGCGGTTTGCAACGGTGGACGAGTGGCTGATTCTTGTTAACAAAGACAACCTCGGCAAGCGGATCGTTGACACCTATCTCGATCTGCAGGAATCCAAAGCGGATGGCAATTCGCTGGCCAATTCGACTCAGTACCAAACCGCCCGTTCCTCCGCGGGCCGGGATCAAACCGCATGGGGTTATGTCAATTTGGAGGTGATTCGCAACGCGGGTGTGGCCAGGACGTTGTTCTCCGGCAGGACCGAAAACGCCGCCGTGGAAATCCTAGTCGGCGGCGTCATGGAAACGCTGAAGAATTCGCCGTACGCCACCGCGACCCTGACCGCGAAGCCACACCAGTTTGGCTTCGCGGTTTCACTTCCGCACAAAGCCGAGTGGGTGACCGAAACGCGTGAGTATTTCTTTGGCGAAAACGGACGGGGCGGCTCCCCGCCGCTGCTAAAGCCCAAGGATACACTGCTGACGCTGAGCACGTACCGCGATCTGGCCGCCATGTGGGCGGGTGCCGACGATCTTTATGACGAAAACGCCGCCGCCGAAATCGCAAAAGCCGATAGTAATCTTTCGACGCTGTTCGGGGGCAGAGACTTTGGTAACGAAATTCTCGGCGCTGCGGGACCTGAATTGCAATTCGTACTGGCGCGACAGTCGTATGAGGATACGAATATACCGAAGCCGGCCATCAAATTGCCCGCCGGCGCGCTGGTCGTGTCGCTGGTCGATCCGGAGATGACGCGGCAATTCAAAGTTGCTTTTCAAAGCGCGATCGGTCTGGTGAATTTCGGCCAAGCTCAAAATGGCTCACCGCAATTCGAACTCAACAGTGAAAAGCGCGGCAGCGGCGAAATCGTTTCGGCGGTTTACCTTGTCGATAAGGGCGTGCAGAAGGACGGTGAAGGGCTGATTCAGTATAACGTGTCGCCGACAATTGCTTTTGTTAAGGACAAACTGATTCTGTCTAGCGCCGCCTCGCTGGCCAGCGAACTCCTGGACTTGGCAACAACGGACGCCGCCGTCACGCAAGATGCTGCGGTCAACACACAGATCCTGGCCGACCTGCAGGCCATCGGCACCATCCTCAAAGACAACCAAAAACATCTCGTCGCGCAGAACATGCTGGAAAAGGGGCACGGCAAAGAAGCGGCCGAACGAGAGATCGGCAGCTTTTTGAAGATACTTGATTACGTCAACGATGTGTCAATCCGTTTGACGACCGAAACCGAAAACTTACAACTCAATTTCGAAGTGAATATCAAGCAGTAAGCATTACCGGAAGGCCGCAGCGGCTGCTGAGTTGTCGGCGGAAGCTTCGTCCTCCCGCTTGACAACTTCCGAGACCTTTGCGTACTGCCTCCCCTCGACGGGGAGCGCGTGGAGGAGTGAAATTAATGTCCCGCGATTTAACGCAAGTCGATCCGCAGTGGGCGTGGAGCGTTTACGAACCGGACAGCCAATATCCGTGGAGCCGCCGATCGGCGGCGCATCTTTTTCGCCGCGCCGGATACGGCGCTAGCTGGGCACAACTGGATGAAGCAGTCCGTGTCGGGCCGGCGGCCACGATCGATGGGCTGCTGGCGGCCGGTCAGGCCGCCCGAGGGTTCCAGCAAGAGATGGACCGCTTCGCCAAGACGACCCTCGCCACCGGCAATGCGAAAAAGCTATCGTCGTGGTGGCTGTACCGAGCGCTCTACGCGCCCGATCAGTTACACGACAAATTGACGCTTTTCTGGCACGGTCATTTTGCGACCAGCGCGGCCAAAGTTCAGGACGCCCACGTAATGTACGAGCAGCACACCATGCTGCGGCAATTGGCGCTGGGCGAATTCATCAAACTCGCGCAGGCCATTTCACGCGATCCGGCGATGTTGATCTATCTGGATTCAGCAACGAATCGTAAGCGGCATCCGAACGAAAATTACGCGCGGGAATTGATGGAATTGTTCTGCCTGGGAACGGGCAACTACACCGAACAAGACATTCGCGAAATCGCCAGATGCTTCACGGGCTGGGAAGTCCGCCGGCGGCGGTTTACGTTCAACAAATATCAGCACGACAAAGACGAAAAACACTTCCTCGGCCAGCGCGGCAGATTCGACGGTGAGGACGCCGTCGATATCGTTGTCGATCATCCGGCCGCGGCGAATTTCATTGCCGGAAAATTGGTGCGATTCTTTGCTTTCGACGATGTAGAAATCCCCGCACCACTGCTAAAGCCACTGGCGGATGATTTCCGAAAACACGACCTTAACGTCCGCCACGTCGTCGATCGCATACTTCGCAGTCGCCTACTGCACTCTGAGTATTCATTCGGCCGCAAGATACGCTCGCCGGTCGAATTGAGCCTCGGGTTGCTCCGCGGGCTTGAAGGATCGGCCAACACGATTCAGCTGGTGGAGGAACTAGAATTGCTCGGCCAGGCGATGTTCTTCCCGCCAAGCGTCAAAGGCTGGGATGGCGGCCGCGCTTGGATCAATTCGTCCACACTGCTTGGCCGCGCAAACCTAGTGGGTCGGATCGTCCGCGACGAGCAAACCAAATTCGCTGGCGGCCCTTTGAGTGAATTGGCCAAAAAATACGGCGCTACAACCGCGGGCGAAGTTGTCGATTGGCTCGCCGAGTTGCTGATCGCCGTACCGATCGCCGATGATGTCCGCCAACAGTTAATCGGCACAGCCCGGCGTGCGAACGACAATCCAAACAGGCAAATCGCCGAAGTGATTCATATGATCGGCACGTTACCGGAATTCCAACTTTGCTAGTTCACATCTCCCTCCCCTTAACGGGGAGGGGCTAAACGTGAGGTGAATCTATGTCCACGACACGCCGCCGATTCCTTTCAACCGCCGCAGGTACGTCACTCGTGTCCTTGTCACCGGTCGTGCCAAACTTTCTCCTCCACGCCTCTGCGGCCGCAGGCAAAAAGTCGGGCGACAACATACTCGTCGTGGTCCAGCTTTCCGGCGGAAACGACGGACTCAACACGGTCATCCCGTTCGGCAACGACGAGTACTACAAGAACCGCACAACGCTGGCGATCGGCCGCAATCAGATCCGCACAATCGACGACTACGCCGGCTTCCATCCCGCGATGAGCGGCTTTGCGGATCTACTTGAAGCCGGAAAACTCGGCATCGTCCAAGGCGTCGGCTATCCAAATCCGAACCGCTCCCATTTCGAATCCATGGACATCTGGCACACCTGCCAACGCAAAAAGGGAAGCCGGCCGACCGGCTGGCTGGGCCGCTTCCTGGACGCGTCTCAACGGGCCGCCGGTGGCGATGTACCCGGATTGCATCTGGGCGGCGAAGATCATCCGCTTGCGCTGGCCGGTGAAAATATCCACCTGCCATCGATCCGCTCGTTCGAAAGGTTCCGACTGCGAGATTTGGACGCCCAGCGTGTTCGAGAAACCCTTGAGGCGGACGCCGCCAAACGGGCCGACGACGATTTACTGAGATTCGTTCGCAGCACTGCCGTCTCTGCGATCGGCGCCAGTCGCCGCGTGGAAAGCAGCCTAAAAAAGTACCGGACAAATGTGACCTATCCGCAGACCGGGCTCGCGCAGAAAATGAAGACCGTCGCACAGCTTATCGATGCCGATTTGAGCACGCGTGTCTACTACCTGTCACTTGACGGATTCGACACGCACGCCAATCAGGAAGCGGCCCATACGGCCTTAGTTGGCGAACTGAGCGCCGCCGTGGCCGCGTTCATCAACGACCTCGCCGCTCATGGCCACGGCGAGCGGGTGATGGTGATGAGCTTCAGCGAATTCGGCCGTCGCGTCAAAGAAAATGCGAGTCGCGGCACGGACCACGGTGCCGCGGCACCGATGTTCCTGGCCGGATCCAAGGTGAAATCCGGTCTGATCGGCAAACACCCCAGCATGACAGATTTGCAGATCGGCGACCTCAAGCACCACACCGATTTTCGCCAGGTGTACGCGGCGATTCTCAAACATTGGCTGGGGTGGAATCCGACCGAAATCGTCGGCGGCGAATATCAACCGATTACGATCTTGTCGTAGTTCGAAAAGTTGACAAGACGGACACCAACTTGCCCTTTACGTCGTCCTGCCTGAGCACAAAAGGGAGACGGGGTATCGGCTTGTCGAATTTAGGCGTTGGCGGGCCGGAAACCTGTCGCACGAAGAAAAGCACGACCTCGCCGTGACTAAGGTGTAACCGCAATCCGCGTCACGGAGTGCCGCGACTACTTTGTGCACCAGCCAGATCGTCGGATTCCGCCTCGGTCCCTGCGGCCACTACGTCCGGATACTGCCAGGGGCCGAACCGGCGTTCGTAATATTCGATCAAACCATGCGTCGCGTGGTAGAGTGATCCGCATTCAAGACTGACCGCCTTGGTGCTCTTGAACAGCTTGCAAAGCGCGACCACGGCATGCGTCACCCACGGCTCCCCGAGTTGCCGGTCGTCCAAGGCCAGTGCGAGAAATTCCAGTGTGTGCCCGGTCGTGTTGATCCGCAAAGCGAAATCCGGCGACGTACCCGGGCGTACGAAGTAGTGTGTCGAAAACGAGCCGTCGGGCTGTTGGTAACGCCGCGCGGCCACGATCGACTCTTTTATTTTCTGGTCTGCTTTTTTCCAGCCCGCTTCAAGCTTGCCATCCCGCCGCCGATATTCACCCAACGCCATCGTCATGCCGATCAGCCGGTGCGTCCCACCGCAGGCGCTGCGATTAATATTCCGATCGGCCTCCATGGCGATCACGCGTTCCAGCGTCCAATTATCGCCGTCCGAATTCTTCCATTCTGTCTCCAGGTCTTCGAGATAGTTCACGAGTGCGATTGCGGTCCAACTGCATTCCTTGCCGTCGTACACATCCCACATCGATTGCTGCAAAATGTCCTCGACAATATATTCCTTGCCTTGGAAAATAACTTTCTGATCAAGCGGCAGATCGCATTGCGACAGGACTGCAAGCCACTGATCCTCGTGACCTTGACCGGCCTTCGTCCCAGACTCAAGCACCATCTTCAGACCTTGCCGGCCGTGTGGGAGGTTGTGTTGCCCGTGCTGCAGCGTCCACCCTTTCATCTGCTGGCCGTCCAAGACCCAGTGCACCGCGCTGACTCGCTCGTCATCGTTATAGACCATGAACCGTGTGCCGAAGGGCAACGCACCGTGCAAGATTTGCCAAGCCGCGTGCTCATCCAAACTCAGATGCCGTTCGCTATAGGTATAGGCCAGAGCATCGTGAATTAATTGCTTTAGCTCTTCGTCGCTCGGCAAATTTTTTGAACTCGACAGATGCTCGTTTTCCGGCCGCGGTTGACTGCAGCCACCGAACCAGGGGAGGGCGGCCAGTAACATCGCGATCGCGATTCGATGGACCATTGGTGAACATTCCTAACGGCAACACCCGAGCAAACAAGTCGCCTGAATAACTGCCAAACCAGCTATCCATAACTCAGAGAATACGTTTTCTGCCTCTGCAAGCGTATTGTCTATAACGCCAACGCTAAAAGCCGGTTACTAAGATATTAATTCGGCCGGACACCGCGGCTAGGCCAGCATTTGTAAAAACTGGCTATTTGGGGCGGATGTTCTAATGTTGTCCTTTTGTCCCCTGCAGGTCGGGTTTGAATCCCGCTTCCGAAAAAAATTCTCTTGTTCTGGGCCGTACAATTCAATAAACCGGTTAGCGAGCACGAATATCATAAAGACGGCAATCAGAAGATGCGGCAATCATGATTTTTGATCCCCTGTATTTCCTATTCGTCGGACCCGCACTGCTGCTAGGGCTGTGGGCCCAATTTCGCATCAAATCTACGTACGGCAAGGCCGCTCAGCTTGGCGCGCCGCTTAGCGGTGCGGCGGCGGCGCGGCACATCTTGGATTCAGCGGGTTTGCACGGCGTTGGCATCGAACAGATCGGCGGCCACCTGAGTGACCATTACGATCCGCGTCAACGAGTGCTGCGGTTGAGTCCGGAAGTCTATGGCAACCGCAGTTTGGCGGCCGTCGGTATCGCCGCGCATGAAGCCGGACACGCCATACAACATGCGGGCAGCTACGCGCCGCTGGTGGTACGCAACGCCGTTGTACCAATCGCCAATATCGGTAGTGGGGCCGGACTTTGGATGTGCATCATCGGGATCTTTTTGACCGCCAAACCATTGATACTCGCCGGAGTCATCTTGTTCGCCACCGTCGTCTTCTTTCAACTGGTGAACCTTCCGGTCGAATTCAACGCCAGCACCCGCGCCAAGGCCCAACTGGTCGAACTCGGAATCGTGCCGCGGCGCGAGATGGTCCATGTGAACAAAGTGCTTAACGCCGCGGCGCTGACGTACGTCGCGGCCACGCTGCAATCGATGCTGACGCTGCTCTATTTTTTGATGCGATCGGGACTGCTGGGTGGCAACGACGACTAAAACCCCAGCGCCTTCGCATCCGCCCGCCGCGGATCGGCAACGCCGATAAATTTGTCGCCACGAACGCCGATCGCTTGCGTGCGGCCGACAACCGGTATGGGACTGGTTTTGTGGCCGCGGAGGGCGAGCGACTTCACGCGATCAGCGGGAATCGCGGATTCGACAAACAAACGATCCGGAAGCCACTGGTGGTGGATTCGCGGATGGGCGATCGCATCACGAAGCGACAGGTCACCGTCGATACGTTTGACGATCGCCAACACGACCTGTGAAATTATTGTCGGACCACCGGCCGCACCCAGCGTCATGACCGGCCGGCCGTCTTTCAACACCACCGTCGGGCTCATGCTTGACAGCGGACGTTTGAGCGGCGCGATGGCGTTCGCTTCAGCGCCAACTAAACCAAAGGCGTTGGCGGCGCCGGGCGCGATGGAAAAGTCGTCCATCTGGTTGTTCAAGACGACGCCGGTATTCGGAATGGTCACTTTGGAACCGAAAGACGTGTTGACCGTTGTCGTAATCGCAACCCAGTTTCCCGCTGCATCCGCGGCGCTGATGTGCGTGGTGTGTCGCTTAAATACATCCTTCTGCCAACGATCCGGCGTACCGTGCCCGGCGACCTTTGTCGCCCGCCGCAGATCAATCCGCTGCGCCAGCCGCTTCGCATACGCTTTGTCGACCAGCCCCTGCGGAACTTTGACGAAATCCGCATCACCCAACCAATGCGCGCGATCCGCGAAGGCCAACTTCATCGCCTCCGCGACAACATGCATTAACTCAACGTCGTCCATTTTTTCCAGATCGAAATTCTCTAAGATGTTCAAAATCTGGGCGACGTGAACCCCACCCGAACTTGGCGGCGGAAAGCCGACAATCTGCAATCCACGATAAGTTGAAATCACCGGTTCGCGCCGCAGCGTTCGATAATTTTTGAAATCTGCGGCCGTCAGGATTCCGCCATTTTTTTTCATCCAACGGTCGACTTGATCGGCAAACGGCCCGGAGTAAAACCAAGCCGATCCAAACTTGGCAACCTCGCGATAGGTAGCCGCCAAGTCCGACAGTTTCAGCGTTTCGCCTTTCCGATACGGTTGCGATTCACCTTTTAAAAATGCGGCCCGCGAGGCTTTGAATCGCGATAACGTTGCGGCGGTGGCTTTGAGTCGTGCCGCCAGCGCGCCGCTTACCTTAAATCCATTTTCTGCAAACTTGGCGGCCGATAAAATCATATCTTTGAACTTTGTTTTGCCATATTGCCGGACGACCCTCTCGTAGGCAGCCAGTGCGCCGGGAGTCCCGGCGGCCAGCGGCCCGGTCTGGCTGAGGCCCTGCTGCGGCTGGCCGTCCCGCAAATACATGTCGCGATCCGCAGCCGCCGGTGCGGTTTCTCGGCCGTCGATGGCGATCATCTCGCCATCGGCCAGATGAATGAGGATAAAGCATCCGCCGCCGATTCCGGAATTCTGCGGATCGACAACCCCCAGGATCAGCGCGGCGGCAACCGCGCCGTCGACGGCGTTTCCACCACGCCGCATCACATTAACGGCCCCCTCGGTGGCGAGTGGATGAACCGTGGCGACCATGCCCCGCGAGCCTGTCGCCCAGTGCTGATCGTCGCCTCGCGCATTTGCCGCAGCCACGACGACGACAGACACAAAAACCGCCAAGCATTTCATATCGTCATTGTACGCCAGTTCGTTTACCCGTGTGATATAATCCACGTCCCATGCTCGGATTAAATGACGTCTCCAAATCGTTTGGCAGTACCCAAGCCGTCACCACGATGAGCCTGCAGGTGGCCGCCGGAAAGACAACGGCGATTCTTGGCCCCAGCGGTTGCGGCAAGTCGACGTTGCTGCGGATGATGATCGGGCTGATCCCGGCGGACAGCGGAACAATCACCTTCGATGGAATCCCGCTGACGGCCGAAAACGTGCTCAACGTTCGGCAAAAAATGGGATATGTCATACAGGACGGCGGCCTGTTTCCGCACCTGACGGCCGAAGGCAACGTCACCATCGTCGCCCGCTTTCTCGACTGGGACGAAGAGCGGATTCAAAGTCGGCTGCAGGTACTTTGCGAACTGACACACTTTCCCGCGGACGGCATGAGTCGCTATCCGCTGCAACTCTCCGGCGGTCAGCAGCAACGGGTGAGTTTGATGCGGGCCTTGATGCTCGACCCGGATGTGCTGCTGCTGGACGAACCGCTCGGCGCGCTTGATCCCATGATTCGCGTAGAACTACAGACGGATTTGCGCGATATCTTTCGCGGGCTCGAAAAAACCGTTGTGCTGGTGACCCACGACATTAACGAAGCAGCGTTTCTCGCGGATGCCATTCTGCTGATGCGCGAGGGCGCCGTCGAGCAAAGCGGCACGTTCAACGAAATGCTGGCGCAACCTGCCAGCGAATTCGTAACGGCATTCATCAACGCTCAGCGGTTTGCGTTGACGGAGGACCGGGACCGATGAAACAGTACTTTGCGATCACCGTGATCCTGCTGCTGCTGGCCTTCATACCTCTGTCGTACGAGCAGCCCGGACTTCGAGTGGGATCCAAAAAATTCACCGAGTCGGTCATCCTGGGCGAAATACTCGCGCACCTCTCACGCGATAAAGGCATCGACGCCGCCCATTATCAAGAACTTGGCGGCACGCGGCTGGTCTATGAAGCCCTGAAGAACGGCGAGATCGATATCTATCCCGAGTACACCGGAACGATTTCCGAAGAGATTCTGGCCCCACAGCCGATCGACGGTAGCGAACAAATGCGAACCGCGCTGTCGGAACAGGGCGTGCTGATGAGCGGGGCTTTGGGCCTGAACAACACGTACGCGTTCGGAATGAAAAAGGAAACCGCGGAGCGGCTCGGTATGGAGGCGATCTCCGACCTGGCGCGGCGCCCCGATTTGAAATTCGGATTCAGCAGCGAGTG
>JAYZEI010000130.1:0-8969 GCA_036337375.1 Planctomycetota bacterium
GTCGCTGAATAAACCGTTCTGATGCGCGCCCCAGCCTTGTCCGCGGAGCTTTTGACCTTTTAGATTCGCCTCCAGCGATGCGTGGCCGCCTTCGGTGCCGCCGGTGGCGATGTACAGTTTGTCTTTGGCGGCGTGAATTGCCGTGTGGTTCGTATGATTGGCTAACCAGCCGTCCTGGGTGCGGTAGTTCCACGGCAGTCGGCCGGGCGCATACATTTCGACATTGGGGTACGGCGTATGGCGATAGATTAACTCCAGCGGCGGCGCATAAATGCCACGCCAACGGTACTTACCAGGCGGGACCATGTGGCCGCGTTGGTCCTTTAGATTCCACGGTTCGCGGTTTACTCCGCTTTGACGGCCTACCTGGGCGACGAGGTTGCGAATGCGATTGCCCTGCTGATCCTCGATCACCAGCGCCACGTCGCCGCCGGTCGCCAATTCGTATGGCAGGGTAACGGGCGGTTCGCTGGGTAGTTCTTCGCGCGGTGCCGGAACGGCGCCGTTGCCCAGGTCAACGAGTGCGGTAAATTCGCTTATCGTGACAATCTGTTTGTTGGCCGGAACCGTTTCTTCGATTAATAGTTTCAGGGCTCGCGTGGGTCGCGGCCGAAATCCCACCAAGTGCGTCAAGGAACCGCCGGATTGTGAGATTTGTTCACTCTGTACGTTCAATCGAATCCAGTCCGTTTTTGGCGCCAGAGCGGGATTGGTTTTGTCGCCGCCCACGAAAGAGTAAATCTTAAATTTACGGACGTTGCCCCGCAAACGAACCGCGCACGGCGTTTGTGGATCGCGCCAATTGAGGATGACCCACGTCGGATCGATATCCGAAACCGGCGCTCGAGCGATCTCACCGCTTTCGTAATGCGCGCCGACATTGCGCCACGCCTGGCCGCGAATGATGTTGGTCGGGCTGGTACCAAACGAAAGCCATTCTCCCTGGGCGACCGCCAATTTGGTGGCGTTAAAGAGCCTCGCTTCGTAACAACGCCACTGCAGAATCGACGCGTCGTACCAGTTGACGATCTGCTCGCAATAAATCACCCGCGTGTCCGTTTGCGCGGGCAGTAGCACTTCGTGACCGCCGTGTTGAAAGTG
The DNA here is from genome assembly GCA_036337375.1 of Planctomycetota bacterium. Taxonomy (GTDB): domain Bacteria; phylum Planctomycetota; class Planctomycetia; order Pirellulales; family UBA7805; genus JAYZEI01. The sequence goes on from JAYZEI010000130.1 coordinate 1,102, forward strand.
CGTTCGGGCCTCGATCCAATGTTCGGGGTTGGCGACGTCGCCCGGATAAGGTGCGTTGGGCTTGAGGGCCCAGAACTTGACCCGCGCGTCGGGCCGTGAAAACCGCACCGTCATCGCTCCGATACGAAGCGGGTTTTTGAAAGCCAACCGATAGCCGAACGTTCTGTCTTCGACCCGCGTGCGGCCGGCGTCGCCGGCCGTCCAGCGACCGGATTTCTCCAACACCGGCTCGATGGTTTTACGGCTGGTGAATTTCAACTCACGGTTGGCAAATGTCCCTGTCGCGCGGTAGTCGATGCTGTCTGCCTGGACAACCTGTGTGAAGGCTTTGCCATCTGAAGCATCGTTAGCGTACGATTCGCCTGGAGGAACCAGTGCCATCGCCACATATGCGAGCGAAGCCCAGCAGGCCATTTGTTTCAGTTTTCCCGCCATGGTCAGCCGTTGCTGCCGAACGAAAACGTGACCCGGAAATTGACGACAGGAAGATAGTTCCGTTGCCATTTTCTGCCCTTTATTTTTCGGTCTCTTTTGCTTTTTCGATCTGCCACCGTTTCGTGAACAGGTGAGTCTCGTCGATCAATACCGATTTTTTTGTGCCGGGCCGGACCCAGAACAGATGTGCGTAATAGCCGCCGGTGGTGTGGCGGAAGTAGTATTCGATGTCATGCAGGCCGGCGGTCAGCGTGATTGTTGCGGTGTGCGTGCCGCCGGTGGCGGCGACCAGATTCTTGCCGCCGTCAATGTAAAGATGCTTGTATTCGTCCGCGGACCCGTTGATCTGGTATTCGCCCGTTTCGGGAATGTCGATCATGCCCGTCCAGCGGGCGGAAAGGTTAATATTTTCGTAGTCGGCGGAATTAGGAAACTTGTCGCGGCCACCGATGTCGACTCGCCGGTCGACCCGTGCGAAGACCGGCTTCTCATGATAATTTCCGGCAGCCTTCGCGGCGGCATCGGCCCGCTGTTTGGTTTCTTCTTGTTTCTTGGCGGCCTCTTGCGCGGCCTTCAGTGTGGAAGCCGCGACTATTTTGGCGGTGTCGGTGTCTGCGTCCGCGGCCGCCTTGGCGGTTGCGTCCGCACGTTGATCGGCTGCGAGCCGTGCGTCCGCCGCGGCCTTGGCGATACCGGCCGCCTTTTCGGCAGCGGCTTGAGCGGCAGCGATTGTCTCGTCGTCGCGGACGTAATACTCGCCTCGTAGTCCCGGCCGGATGTAATCGAGGAGTCGATAGAATTTTCTAGCCCAGACGATCCGATCGGTGTCGCCAGATCGCCATGCGGTTTCGAAATATTCGCACAGAGCGCGGTATCCGCCCTGCTGGCCGACGAGTTCGTCGAACTTGTCTTCGCTTTCCGCGCCGCGAGCGTACACGTGGGCGAAGTAACTTGCCGCAGCGCGACCAATGGCGTCGGCCGCGGGATCGTCGGCCATGCTGTCGGGAAAAAACTTCCACAAGTTGGCGAATATCGGCGTGTCGCTTTGCTCGACCAGACCGGATAAACCGGCGTATAACATTTTTGCTTGGTCCGTTTGCGGATCGAGTCGTATCTTATAGGCCAGCAATTCGGGCGTCGCCGCGTCGTTTAGGGCCACCAGCAGATCGACCGCGCTGGCCGATCGCGCCAAATCGCTTTCTCGCACGACCTGACGCAGCAAGATGCCTGCCGCATCACCGCCACTGCGCAGCATCCGCTTGGCGGCCCGCACCTCGGTCGGATTTTTTGAAGCCAGCGTTTCAATCGCCACCTGCAGTTCCGCCGCTTCGCGGAGGAGTTGTTTCAGCTGAAATTCAGTTTCGGCCAGTTCGCGAACTTTCGGATGGGCGGCGAATTTGCGCTGCATGGAGCGGACCAAACGTTTGGCCTCGCTAAACTTGCCTATCAGTTGCAACTGGCGGATTTTGGCCAACCCGTTTTCAAATTGCTCGTCGTCGACCGCGACTGCCGGCGGGGTGTTGTCCGCCACCGGCCGGTCAGGTTCTCTAGGCGGCTTGTCGGGAGCCGGTTCGGATTCGGCGGGCGTTGGCGGCGGTTCGTCCGAATCTGTTTTGGCCAATTCGGGTTGGGACGGAATATCACTCGCCGTTGTCGAATCCGCCGCCGCCGGCGAGTCCGTGTCCGGTGACGATGACGGGCTTGAACAGCCGGTCAGAATCGGGCTGGCGAGAATCAGCATCAACGCGGCAGAGATTTTGTTCCAAGCCATGACTAAAACCGCACCTCCCGCTGATTGCCTGACAGTTTTCGGTACCGAGCGACGCCCTCTTTGGTCACGTGGGGACTTCTGACGCCCATGGACCCCAAACGCTTGAGAGGCACAAGCAACAACAGCCCATCGTCGGTGATTTCCGTGTCATCCAGCCAGAGGTCCGACATCTTCGGCATTTTGCCGATGTGGACGAGTGCCCGATCATCCACATTTGTGTGGGCCAGATAAAGCCGCTCAAACCGTTCTAGGCCGACCAAGTGTTCGAGTCCCGAGCCGACGACGAGCGTCTTGTTGAGCCCCAGCGCGAACAATTCTTTCATGTCTTTAAAGTGCGGCAGCGCATCATCGGTGACGGTAGTCGAGTTCAAATATAAATGCTGCATTTTAGGTAAGCCGGCAAGGTGTTTCATGCCGGCATCGCCCACGTCGGTTTCGTCGAGAAATAAAAGTCTCAAATTCGACAACCCTGAAAGGTGGGCGAGTCCGTCGTCGGTTATTCGCGTTCGTTGCAGACGAAGTTGCTTTAAGTTCTTCATTTTTTTGAGATGCACTAGCCCCGCACCAGTCACCTGCGTATCGCGCAGAAATAAATGCTCGAGAGTGACGAGCCCGCTTAGGTGTGCTAGGCCCTGGTCCGAAATGACCGTATCGGTCAGATGTAGTTCCTCTAACGAGGTTAACTTGCTCAGGTGGCGGAGTGCCTTGTCGGTAATGTGTGTCCCAACGAAAGACAGACTGCGAATTGGAGAATTCGGGTTACTGTCGAGCATGGCCAGATGTTTTAAATCGTCATGTTTGAACGCCGCCTTTTTGAAGTCCAAAGACCCGCGCTTGCTAAAAACAACGCCGATGCCTTGGAGAACGCTAAACGCCCGCCGCTGTGGAAATCGAAGAATTTCTGCGGCGCGGGCGGCAACCGCGGCGGTCTCCGAACGGGCAAGCCGCTGCAGCACCTCCAGCGTGCCCGCGCTGGTCTTCGGATCGTTGGAGCGGGACAACGCTAACAGAATGCCGAACGTGCTCTTCCGCCGTTGCGGCTGCTTGCTGAATGTGGCTTCGGCCAGGGCGGGCAATGCGAGCCGCCCGGCTTCGGTCAATACCCGCGCCGCGCGGCGGCGGATCGCGAATTGCGGACTGTCGAGATCGGCGATGAGTTCCGCGAAATTTGGGCCGCCGGTTGTTGAATGATCGTTGGGCGTTTCATTCCCACAGGCCGTGCCAACGATCAGGGTGACCACCCAAAATACACCGAACTGCAAGCGGATTAAGGTTGGCACCGTCACCCCCTGCTTACGCGTCAGACCGCTAGGACCGCCCGCCGTCGATCGAATTGCGTAAAACATCATTCGGCTCCATTATACGGCGGGCGGCGAGGCCGCCGGTACCAGCTTTATTTCCCGGTTTTCGTCGATTTCTACAGTCTCTTCGAAGATGTCCGAGTCATCGCCGGTCGCTGCCGTCGTCGAGACGATCAACAGCTTGAAGTTCGTCGCTCGAACGAGAAATGTCAAATCGTCCATAATCTCGGCGGAAGGTGAGTCATCAAAGTCCCAAACGACGTTAACCGACTGTCGCACCGATGCCATGGAGATCGAACGGTAGCGGAGAAAGTCCGCCATGTCGCTGAGTACTTCGCCAGCCGTCTTTTCGCCGACGACCGTGAAACAATAGCGGTCGAACCAAACCGATTCCAGCAAGAACCGGCTGCCGGGAACTTCCGTATTTGACTTGAAACACAACTTACGAAGAGACCATAACCGGCTCAAAGCTTTCGGCAATCGCGGGAGGCTCTCACACTCCCACGGATCGCTTTCGGTGAAATAAATAAAAGTTTCACCCTTGGCCACGGACCGTTCGAGGAAGTGCCTGATGACCGATTCGTCGCGTTGGGCGAGCCGGACGAGATGTGTTTTTGGAAACGTCGAATCAACGAAACGGCTTGCCACTGGCAGCGGAAAGATACGGTCAAAGGTTCGGTTGAACCGCCGCAAGTAGTCGATCACGATAAAGGCCGCCGTGGTCAGCAGCAGGCTGCGGACTAAAAATAGATTGAAACTGTCCCAGCGTCGTGCGCGGAAGAAGTCGGCTTCCTCCAGCTCGCGGGCGACCGGTTCGGCGGTCGCGGCATAGTTGCTGGCGGTTATTTTGTCAGAATTGCCCCCGTCGGATTCGCCACCATCTGACTTCGACCCATCGGCCTTTGTGCTGGCGACGCGTTCCACTTTGCCGCGGCGTTTGTAGTACGGAATCGTCTCGTCTTCTTCCGGCGTCGCGTTGGCGTCTTTCTCTTTGCCAGCGTCTTTCTCTTCGGCGGTGTCTTTCGTAGCGGGCGAATTGCGATCTTCCGGCACATCATCCGGCGGGTCATTCGCAGTTGTGTCTGTTGCTTCGCTACCGAGATTGATTTCCGACTCTTCCACCGCAGCGGCTTCTTCCTCGGTCAGTTGCATGGCTTCCTGATGCTGTAATTCGGCCGCTTCAATTTCCTTTGGCGACGGTTTGCGACGGATCGCGTAAACTGCGTCCGAACTGGCGAATGCCAAAAACCAAGCGGCCACAATCAAGAGAAGTATATAACCTGGCGACCACTGTCGGCTGATCGCATAAATTACCGACGACGCCACCACAACGATCCAGGCCAGATTGATCATCAGCCAAGTTTTTTCAAACGCGATTGCGGCCAGCAGAACCAGTACGGCCAGAGTTGTTACGCCAAACCAAACGCGGAGGATGCCTTCCTTGGCGGCGTAGCGGATGGAAAACACGAGCAACGTCAACCAGCATGCGATGGACAAGATGCCCAGTATTTGGAAGTAGTCCCAGAGTTTGATCGGGAATTCGAGAATACTCATGAGGTTAAAATCCAAAGTTAATTCGAAAGACGAAATCCGTATGCTGAAAACAATGCGTTTTTTCCGATTTGCATTTCGACTTTTCTATCTCCGAAACTTTTTGGTCAGTTCTAGGTAATGCGTAAACGAATAATAAATCACATTAATGCCCATCTGATGCGCGCCGCGGGCCGCTTTGTGGCCGATGCCACTGTGGCCCGTTTTCCAGGCGTCGTTGATGTCGCCGGGGTGGTAAAAAACGCACCAGCGCCCGTCGTGCTTGATGCCCAAACATCGACTGCCGCCGTGATGCCATAGCGGCGGCGGTCCGTTGGGGAATCGGTACGGCATTTGAAACAACGGGTCGTCGTCGGCGATCACGTTCAGTCGTTTGCTGGGAAATACATTACTGATGAAAGCCACAAAGCTGCCGTGAAAGGCCGGATAGCCGGCGTCGGCAAACAGCATCCCTCCGCCCCTCAAATATTCGCGCAGAATTTTGATATCCCTCTGGCCCGCACTAATACCGCTGTTGCCCGTCATGTAAACGAACGGCGGCGCGTAGCCCTTGCGGTATTTTGCCAAATAGCGAATCGGATGGCTTTCCGAATGGTGTCGAATCTTGAAGCCCGTTTGCCGGTGAAATTCGTCGAGGAAATTCATGTCGGCTCGGCCGCGCTGGATACCCATGCCGTCGTCCCAGTCCGAGCCGCTGTACGAAAGCCGAATAAACCGCACTTCGGCGTCTTCCATGCCATCCGGCCAGCCACCCTGCGTCCCGCCCCCGGCGCCCATTTTGCCGGCCATGGCGTTGCTGGCTTCGTATTCGTGTTCGATCATTTCCTTGATTTGTTCCTGCACGTCGGAATCGTCTTCCAGGTTGGGGACGTGAAAAGAAATCGCGGAGTTCGGGTTAAGAATGTACGTTTTCTTTTTGACCTTCTTTTGCTTGACGACTTTGACCATCGCCACCACCGGCTGGCCGCTACCTTTGGGAACCCTGTAATCTTCCACACAGCCGTAAAGTGAAATCAACCAGGGGAGGATCACAATCACAAAGATGTGAATCAACGCGCTGCTGGCCCAACTTCGGCGATACTGGGGGTCATCGCCGCCGGTCCGCATGTTCTCGAAGACGCGGTCGCCCGTAGCTTCCTCGATGTCCCGGCCGGTGAACAAATGAACGATCGATGCCTTTAGGCTGAACAGATGAAACCAAGCCACTGCCAGGGCTGCCAACGCCGCTGGCCAGGCGACGCCGTACCACCAATAGAACCGCTGCACAAATGATCCCTGTTTGCCGAACATGCCCGCCGCTTCAACCGCCGCGAAAATGTTCCACGCCGCCATTATCAGAAACGTCATGACGAAATACACCAAAACGTAATTCGTCTGCACCAGCAGCAGCATCCAGCGATTTCGCAAAGGCGGTGCGACGCACGACGCAACACACACCAGCCCAGTGAGAATGAACAAAGCCCCGGCGAGAAGGCAGACGTCGCAGTAGCCGCTGATGTGTAAGGCGTACTCTGTCTTTGCTAAGAACGAAACGAGAAACTGGCGTTCCCGGGGTCCGCCAAAATACCAGTTGACCGGGCCGAGCAATTTTCCAATCTGGGTGATTGGGTCGGGCTCTTTCTCCTCATCCTCGGCGTCCGTGGGGGGAGTCTCGACAGGCTGGCTTTCCGCGTCAAGTTGCTGCTGTTCTTCTGAAATGAGCTGCGAGATGACGGCCGTCTGCCAGGCGAACGGCAGTGCCAGGCCGAAATAAACCAACGCCAACCCCGCCAGCAGCAGTGGCAAGCTCAGCACCAGCGGCGCGCACCTGATTCCGTTGCGGTTCACGGTTTTGTCCGAGTCCTAGTAACTCATTCGGGATTGATGTCAGTCTCCGGTCCCAGCAACCGAAGCGCTTCAAGGTCTTCGTCGGTCGCTTTTTCCGTCACCCGTTGTTCGATGGCTGATCCGTCCTTAGCGTCTTTCGGGCCGCCATCTGCGGCGGCGGAGTTCGCAACCGAGTCGGTTTTGGGATCGTCTCCTTTTTTCGTATCGCTCGGCGACTGCGCGTCTTCTGTTTTCTCCCCGTCGTCGCCGGGATTTGCCGTGGCCTCGTCGGCCGATGTTGCTTGTGCTCCCTCGGGGTCGATCCACTGGTCCGTGATGTAGGACACGGAAGACATTCCGATGACCACGACGTGAAATGCAATGGCGGCGAACATGAAGACAACGACGGGCGAGCGGGTGAACCCGCTGACCAGGTCGTTTGGCGACAGGCGTTCCAGGTTTGAATCGTTGGGCATGATTTTAAGCTCCGCGATGTTCGCCGCCGACCGCTGCGTTATTTATTGGCCGGCGATAATGGGTGTAAGCGGATCGCCTTCCTCGCCGACTACGGCGATCAGGGCGCCGGCTTTGGCAATGGCGTCGATGACGGGTTCGTAAACATATTTTTGGGCTCCGCGATGGCATTTGAAATGAACGATGCGGTCGTTGAGCCCCGGTTCGGCCGCGTCGGTATCTTCATCCTCGCCTTCTCCGATCGGCCTGTTTGGCTCCGGGTTTTCCGCCTCCTCTTGCTCGAAAAGAGAAGTTAAGAAATTCTCCACCGCTTTGGCGTTGGCGACTTCTTCGGTATTCAGATAGATCCGATTCCGGTCGTCGATCACGACCAGCACCTTGGGCGTGTCGAGCGTTTTCAATTCTTCGGATTTAGCCAGTTGCAAGTCGGCCGAGGGCTCTTTGGCGAAATGACTGGCCAGGATGAAGAAAATCACCAGTTGGATGGCGATGTCGCCGAAGCTGGCGAACTGCGTGTTCACCTCGTAGCG
>JAYZEI010000131.1:0-9383 GCA_036337375.1 Planctomycetota bacterium
GAAATGTAGCCGCTACGTTCAGCAACCAATTTTGATTTCGGCGCAACGGGACGCGGCACAGATAGATCACCGCCTTGACCCGACACCATCTTCTGGAACTGCTCCATGGCTCGGCCCGAATCGATATGTTGCGACAAAAGCTGTGTTGCTTCGTCCGGGTTGGCTGCTGCCTCGACGGAAACGAGTAGGTCCGTACCGAGCGCCAAAGCGAGTTCGCGCAAATCTTCCGGACCTTTGCCCTGCAATGTCGCGATCGATTCTTCCACCTCAACGGTATTGCCGATCATACATCCGAGCGGCTGATTCATATCGGTCAGCAGCGCAGTCGTCCGAACATTCATGCGGTTGCCGACCGCGACCAGCGCAGCAGCCAACCGGCGTGCTTCGTCGAGGGTTTTCATAAACGCGCCGGAGCCGAACTTGACATCCAGCACCAGCCCGTCGAGGTTTTCAGCCAGTTTCTTGCTCATGATGCTGGCGGTAATCAGCGGAATCGACGCCACCGTGGCGGTCACATCGCGCAGCGCGTACAGCTTCTTGTCAGCCGGCGCAATATCGTCAGTCGCGCCGGTGATGATGCAGCCAACCCGGTCGGTGATGGCCTGAATTTCGTCCCGAGAAAAATCGGTACGGAAGCCGGAAATCGATTCCAGCTTGTCAAGCGTCCCGCCCGTCGGCCCCAGTCCGCGGCCCGATATCATCGGCACTCTTAAGCCACAACAGGCCAGCAGCGGAGCTAGGATCAGCGAAACCTTATCGCCGACACCGCCGGTCGAGTGCTTGTCGACGATCGATCGATCGTCACTTTGCCATTGCAATGTCGATCCGCTTTCGAGCATCGCCTCGGTTAACGCGGATGTCTCTTCTTCGTTCATACCTCGCAGATAAATGGCCATCGCCAGCACGGACATTTGATAGTCGGGAATCGTACCGACTGTGAAACCGTGGATAAATTCTGAAATTTCATCACGCGAAAGAACCAGGCCGTCGCGTTTTTTGGCGATAACTCCGCTGGGATTCGAATGCATGCTGTTCAGTTCTCCCTTCATTTCTCCACAACAAGGGGAGGAAGATCGGAAATAATACCAGTGATGATTGCCTGCACTTTGTCCGCCGCTGCGGCGGCGGTTTTGACAACATCTTCGCCGGTTGTCGCGCCGAGAAAATCAGGCAAGCACATATTGGTGACGGTCGAGAGCGCAAACACGCGCAGGCCGGCATGGTTGGCGGCGAGAACTTCTGGGACGGTAGACATTCCGACCATATCAGCACCAATCCGACGGAGAAAACGATACTCGGCGCGCGTTTCATAATTTGGACCCCGCAGCGCGGCATAGACACCCCGGTGCGCGACGAATTCATTCTGCCGCGCGATCTTTATTGCGGATGCGATGAGCGCCGGGTCATACGGCGCAGACATGTCGGGAAACCGCGGGCCGAGCCGGTCATCGTTGATGCCGATCAGCGGATTGACGTTCATCAAGTTGATATGGTCCGCGATCACCATAACGTCGCCGCAGCAATAATTCGGATTTATTCCGCCGGCCGCATTCGAAACGACGAGCAGTTCTATCCCCAAGGCGCGCATCACGCGCACGGGCAACGTGATTTGCGCCGCGGAGTATCCCTCATAGGCATGAAAGCGGCCCTGCATGGCGGCGACCGGCACACCATTCAGTTCGCCACAGATCAGGCGGCCCCGGTGCCCGATAGCTGTTGATTTTGGAAAGTGCGGAATGTCTTCGTAACTGATCACGGTTGACGCTGCAACCGCGTCGGCCAATCCGCCGAGGCCCGTCCCCAGGATCATGCCCGCTTTCGGTTTGTGCGGCCATCGCTCGCGGACATACGAAGACGCTTCTTCGATTTGACGGTAAAGGTGAAGCATCGTTGAAGAAGGGGAGGAGGAAAAAAGAACCGCTCCAAAGTTAGTTGCGCACCGAATACCTTCGCCCCAATGTACCTCTGTCCCGCTACTACCCTGCCCTAATGTGATCCAAAATCCCCAGCACCAGCGCGCGGAGTTTCGGTTCCGCAGCGTTGGCCGTGGCAATGATCTCTTCGACGTTCGCCGGCTTCAGCGCGTCGGCAAGACACATATCTGTCACAACAGAAAAGCCGATTGTCCGCAGGCCGCAGTGCGCAGCCGTGATCGCTTCCGGAACGGTAGACATGCCTACGACATCTGCGCCGATCAAACGCAGAAACCGGTATTCCGCACGGGTTTCCAGATTCGGCCCGGTGACAGCGACGAGGACGCCTTTGTGCGCCGCGAAATTCTCGCGTCGCGCAATTTCCAGTGCAATCTCGATCAGCGCCTGGTCATACGGTTGGCACATGTCCGGGAATCTCGGACCCAGGCGGTCGTCGTTGATGCCGACCAGCGGGTTGTCATCCATCAGATTGATATGATCGTCGATTACCATGATGTCGCCGCAGCGATAATTCGGATTCATGCCGCCAACGGCGTTGGAAATCACCAACAACTCGCAGCCCATCGCTTTCATGACACGCACGGGCAGTGTGATCTGTTTCAGCGGATGGCCTTCATAGCGATGCACGCGGCCTTCCATCACCATGACATCGACGCCTTGCAGCGAACCGCAGACGAGCCGACCTCGATGGCTGGTCGCGGTCGACCGCGGAAAGTTGGGGATTTCGTCGTAATCGACTGCCATGGCTGTGTCAATTTGCTCGGCCAAATCTCCCAAACCCGTGCCCAGGATAATCCCAACTCGCGGAGGCGTACTCCAGCGTGCGCGAATCGCTTCGGTCGCCGCTTCGATTTTCCCGTAAAGTTCGAGCATCAGTAGTCCGCTTTCGTTTGAAGATTTTCGGAACCATCTGTTTCTTCATCAACCAGCGATCGGGTCGAACTAGTTCCAAGCCGCGTCGCACCAAGTTTGATAAACTGCCTCGCATCCGCCAGATTGCGAATTCCGCCCGAAGCTTTGACGCCAACGGCTTCCGAACAGTGCTCTCGCATCAGTTGGATGTCGTCGAATGTCGCACCGGTCGATTTCATCGTGCCGTCTGGCTGTTTGACAAATCCGAAGCCCGTCGAGGTCTTCACAAATGCCGCGCCGGCGTTTTCGCTGCACTGGCAAAGCCGAATTTTTTGATCAGCATCGCTGAGCAAACCCGTTTCGAAAATGACTTTCGTAATCGCGCCGCTCTCGGCGGCCGCCGCGACCACTGCGCAAATGTCGGTTTCGACATCGGCCCATTGCCCGCACTGGACCAATCCCAGATTAACGACCATATCCAATTCCACGGCGCCCACGTCACAAGCGGCACGGGCTTCGGCGACCTTGACTGCCGTCGCACAGGCACCGTGTGGAAAGCTGATCACCGTGGAGACCTTTACGGCCGAATCCGCCAGCAACTCGGCGGCAAGTGGAACCATGTAAGGCTTCACGCAGATGCTGGCCACACCGACTTCGGCACACAAGCCGCATGCGGCGCGCAAGTCTTCTTCGGCTTGCGTGGGATGCAACACTGCGTGGTCGATATAGCTGGCGATTGAGTGGGGCATGCGCGGAGGCGAACTGTTATTTCGCTGGCAAATCTAAATCGACAACAACGGGCCAGTGGTCGGATGTGTCCAATCCCGTTAAACGTGAAACAAACGTGCGGCGTACGCGCGGCATCAACCCCTTGGGCAGCAGCACATGGTCGATCATCGTAAACACATCATCCACATCGGCCGCGCCGTTTTCGTTGCGGTCCCAATGCGACGTGTATCGATCAGCGATACGTTCGATCTTTTGCGCGGCGTTGACCAACTCTGGACCCGGTTGCTTTGAATCATAGTTTTTCAACATACGCATAACGTTAGTCGACGTCTTGCGAAAATCGTCACGGTCGGGCACATCCGGATCGTAGTCGTTCAGGTCGCCGAGAACGATCGGTTCGTAGCCGCGCGGCACGATTTCTTTGCCGACAATCCGCTGCACGATGGCCGCTTCCGCGGTCCGCCGAGCATTCGAGTAATCATCACTGGGATTGGATTTGAGGTGCAGCCCCAAAAAGCCAAATTTCTCCCCCGCGATCGTTACGCAAAACAGCGAATGCCTCACTAGCCCTGTGCTGCGCGCCTTTTTTTCGCCGTCGTCATCAACGTACGAGAAATCCTCTCGCCAGGTTTCGTCGCCCGATGAAGAAAAGATGAAACGGATCGTCTCGCCTTTGATCTCGTCGGGTTTGTGGAGGCTGATAAAGGCGACATCGAAGCCGGTGAATTTGTCAGCCGACTCAACGTGATATCCCCGATACTCCCGCAGTCCCTTTTCGTGCAGAATCGCCACCACCGCATCGACCGCTTCTCTGGAAGTAACTTCGACGAGGCAAATCACGTCCGGCTCAAGCGTTTCAATCACATTGGCGACCCTTTCCAGGTGCCGTTGCCGAGCGTCGTTCCAGCGAAACTTTGGAATCCGTGTCGCATTCGTGTCCGCCGCTTGCAGACATTCGGTATTAAATGCCACGAACCGCAACCGCTCGGCCCGCGCCGGAACTGCGAAGCTAAGGGTGACCGCTAGAATTCCGAACACAGTGACTTGTTTTGCAACTGCCAAGATGCTGACCCCCGCTGACACTTCGGGTAATTTAAATATGACTCGACCGACGTCGACCAGTATATCGGAAAGCAGCGGCCGATTTAACGTCCACACCTGCCTTTACAAAGAGCGGGTACGGTTTACATTGACGACAGCGCGGAATTTCCGGCCGACGTCCCCAAAAGGTACCTCGTTCATGTCTGAAACCAATCAACCGCCTGACGAAGGCGAAAGTCAAGACCCGCAGAAATATCAGCAGGTTCAGACAAATTACGTGACGGCGCGTGTTCCCGAAGGGCGGGGAGAAGGCGTTTTTAGTACGGGTACGATTCTGATGACCGGGCCGACCGAATTTATCATCGACTTTATCCAAAACATCGGTCCGCCTGCCAAAGTTGTGGCCCGCGTGGTCTTGCCGCATGCCGTGATGCCGCAAGTGATCAACGCGCTGCGCCAAAACGTAGAGTTGTACTCGCAGAAGTTCGGCGCACCGCCGGAGTTGCCCAAGCCTCCACAGCAGGAAGGCCAAAAACGCCCCAGCGTGCAGGAGATCTACGACGAATTGAAGTTGCCCGACGACTTGCTTCCGGGCTCGTACGCCAACGGCCTGATGATCGCGCATACGGCATCGGAGTTTAAACTCGACTTTCTCACCAACTTGTTTCCGCATTCCGCCGTGTCGGCCCGCGTTTATGTCTCTGCGCCGCAGCTTCCACGGATGGTCGAGTCACTAACTGGTTCTTTCGAACAATTTCAGCAGCAGCAGCGGGCTCGCGCGGAACAACAGGGCCAACAGCCGGGCGGCCCGCAAAATCCGCCACCTGGATTGGAACCACCCGGACCGCCGAAGCCGGACGAACCAAGTGCCCAGTAGCCCGCCGTTGAGCCGCGGGTGAACTACATTTGACATAGACGTCTGAAAAAGCGTAGAAAAGGCGGCCGCCACCTGTTTCGGTCCAATCCGGCGGCAGCCGTTTCCCGCTGGTCGAGTCACTCGCAATGTCAATCGTGGTCGATTTGCCGCCCGATACCCCTCCGTCGGCTGACGGCACCAAAGCGGGTGGATGGTGGCACACTTCCGAAGAAACCGGCCGCATCATTTGCGACCTCTGCCCGCGCGAGTGCAACATGAAGCCCGGTGATCGAGGCTTCTGCTTCGTGCGCGAAAATCGCGAAGGTGAAATGGTACTCACCACCTACGGCCGCAGCACGGGATTTTGCGTCGATCCGATCGAGAAAAAACCGCTCAGCCACTTCCTGCCGGGTACCGCCGTATTGTCGTTCGGAACGGCCGGCTGCAATTTGGGCTGCAAGTTTTGCCAGAACTGGGACATCTCCAAGTCGCGCGAAGTCGAACGGCTCAGCGAATTAGCCACCCCCGAAGCAATCGCCGCCGCCGCCAAAGACATGGGCTGCCACAGTGTCGCCTACACGTATAACGACCCCGTGATTTGGGCCGAATATGCAATCGACACGGCCAAGGCCTGCCGCCAATTAGGTATCAAAAACGTCGCCGTCACCGCCGGATACATTACCGAGCAGGCGCGGGGGCCGTTCTACGAATATATTGATGCGGCCAACGTTGACCTGAAAGCCTTCACCGAAGAGTTCTATTTTCGCATCACGCAATCGCACATCGATCCGGTGCTAAAGACGCTGGAATGGCTGAAAAAGGAGACAGACGTCTGGTTCGAGATCACGAATTTGATCATCCCCGACGCCAATGATTCACCCGACGAACTGCGGCAGATGTGCGATTGGATCCTCGACCGCATCGGCGACCTTGTGCCGGTGCACTTCTCGGCGTTTCACCCCGATTTTCGCATGCTGGACCGGCCAAATACACCACATGAAACGCTGCTGATGGCGCACGAGATCGCGCAGCGGCAGGGCTTAAAATACGCATTTGTCGGCAACGTTCACGATCAACAGCGCGATAGTTCATTCTGTCACCATTGCGGCCAGCTGATCATCCAGCGCGACTGGTATCAGCTGGGCGCGTACTACATGCAGGGCAACCGCTGCGGTCATTGCGGCGGCGAGATTCCCGGCGTGTTCGCCGATCGACCTGGCGACTGGGGCCGCCGCCGATTGCCCGTACAAATCTCGCAATATAACCAACCGACGCCAAACTCATTCGTTCCAACCGAAAGCATTAAGATGCCACCAGCAGCTAATTCCGACAGTACCCCCACATCCCCGCCCGAGGCCGTCCGATCACTTGAACTGACCGACGAACAAGCCGCCGCGATTCGCCGCGCCGCGGGAGAAGTGGTCGCGGCCATCGTCAATGGCAGACAACCGCAACTGTCCGATCCCAGCTTGGCCGGCGCAGCGTCGACCATCGTCATGGGTTCGTTTGTCACACTGAAGCGAAAAGGTCAGCTGCGGGCCTGCTGCGGCGTGCTGGCAAAGCCGTTTCATATTCTGGACGCCGTCGTCCGTTCCGCGGAGCGGACTGCCGGTGAAGACGTGCGGCTGCCGACGATTTCTCCGACCGAATTGCGACAGCTTGATTTGAGCGTTTCGCTGCTGCACAGTTTTCTACCCGTGCCGTCGAACGGTAGGGACCGGATTAGCGACGTCGAGGTCGGACGGCACGGATTACAAATTCGACGAGGTCAATCGTCCGGCTTATTGCTGCCCAGTGTCGCCACCGAACTGAATCTGACTTCGGAAGAATTTCTCCGGCATGTTTGCAGTAAAGCCGGATTGCCGACAACCGCGTGGGCAAGCGACGACGTCGAGCTGATCACATTCGAAAGTCACACGATCGACGGGACATTCGACGCCGACGTTCTTGGACCCGGCGACGAAGTACCCACCGCGGTGGCAACGCCCGCCGAACTCGCCACGCTGGCCCAATACTGCGCGAGCAATATCATGGCTCATCTCACCGGTGCGACACCGTATTACGTTTTGCCGGACTGCCCCGACGGCATGATCAACGGCGCTGCGCTGCGGATGGCGATTCCGGGCGCAAATCAATCGCTGCAAGTGGCCGAGCTGTCGATGCGGCCGGCAGTCCCCTTGCAGGCAACGCTCTTAAAGCTGACACAAACCCTGGCCGCAGCCATTGCCCGCAGCAACGTAACGCCTGGCGCGATGCAACAGGGGAGGCTCGGCCTGACATTGTTGACCGATCCCGCCATGCACGGCACCGTTGCCGATCCCGATCTGAGGGGCTTTGATCCAACCGCCCGGGCGGTGGTAATCAGAGAAAACAACCATGTCACCTGGTCGTTCGATCCTAGTAAGCCGTCAGATGAATTGTTGACCGAAACGGGCACCCGGGGGCAAGTGACGACGCCCGAGGGCGCGGCCGTGGTTAGTTTTGCCGCGCTCTCAACAGAGCCGAGCGAATCGGTAACGAGTGTTCCACAAGCACAAACAGGCGCGGCCGTCCGGCCCGCTGCCGTCGCCGGGACATTTTATCCGGGCACCGCCGACGAACTAAATACGATGGTGAGTGAAATGCTCGACGCCAGCCGCACCAACGAGAAGAGAGAATACGCGGCAGCAATGGTTCCGCATGCAGGCCTGGTCTACTCAGGCCGCCTCGCCGCCGACGTGTTAAATCGGATCACCTTTCCGAAAACGATCATTGCCATCGGTCCCAAACACACGCCGCACGGAGTCAACTGGTCCGTCGCTCCACATGAAACCTGGTCGATCCCGGGCGCAACGATTCAGTCCGACCCACAGCTCGCGCAGCAGCTTGCCGATGCGATTCCAAACCTGCAACTTGACGCGGCCGCGCATCAACTCGAACACGGCGTCGAAGTGGAGCTACCGATCCTCGCGAGGCTCGCCCCAGACACGCGCGTTGTCGCGATCGCCATCGGCTCGGCCACGCTGGATCAATGCCGACAGTTCGCACACGGACTGACGGAAGTGATCAACAAAATGGACGAACCACCATTACTGCTGATTTCCAGTGATATGAACCACTACGCCAACGACGACGACACACGACGGCTGGACGAATTGGCACTGGCCGAGTTGGACCGGCTCGATCCCGAGGCCCTGTTCAACAGCTGCACGGAGCATCGCATCAGCATGTGCGGCATGCGACCGGCCGTGATGATCCTGGAGGCACTGCGGGAACTCGGAAAACTGAATTCCGCCGTCCGAGTCGGTTACGCCACCAGCGCCGACGTTAGTGGTGACTCCAACCGAGTTGTCGGCTATGCCGGGATGCTTTTCGAGTGAGCAGCCGCTAGAATGAGGCCTTTATGTAGGCTGGAACAGCGTTGCGGCGGTCGCCCGTTTTCGCCTACCGAACGACACATCCTCAAATCGCTGGAGCGCGCCATGAATCGCTTTCTCGTTTTTCTGTTCGCTGTCACGCTGCTGATTGTCACGGCCGGCACGACCGTCGCCAAGCATCGCCTCGCCATCCAAGGCAACGGCAAACTTGCCATTGTCGATAAGGACGGCAAGATCGAATGGGAGATGAGGTGGGGTGGTATTCACGACCTGCACGTCTTGCCCAACGGCAACATCATGGTGCAGGATCGAATGCGCAAGGTAGTCGAAATCGACCCCAAGACGAAGAAAGTCGTCTGGTCGTACGACGCCTCGCAGCAAAACGGCAACCAGGGAAAACGAATCGAAGTACACGCTTTTCAGCCACTGGCCAACGGCAACGTGATGATTGCCGAATCGGGCGCGGGCCGCATCATCGAGGTCAATCGCAAAGGAGAAATCCAGCAGCAGGTGAAACTAAAAATCGGCAAACCGCATCCGCATCGCGACACGCGACTGGCGCGAAAGCTTGCCAGCGGCAACTACCTCGTTTGCCATGAAGGTGACGGCGTCGTC
>JAYZEI010000132.1:0-5090 GCA_036337375.1 Planctomycetota bacterium
GTTGGATAACATCCGGACCGATGATTTGGTTGTTTTGGAGTTGAGCAGCTTTCAATTGCACTGGCTGAGTGAACAGGCCCGGCTGCCCTCCATCGCCGTGTTTACCGGCTGCACACCGAATCACCTGGACTGGCATCACAGCTTTGCGGATTACAAAAACGCCAAACGTCGCTTGCTCGAAAGAAAGTCGGGCAAACAGACGGTCATTGTCGATCCCCAGGAGCGCTGCTTCGCCGCGGAGGTCGATCAAATTTGTGCGCCGCTGGAAACGCATCGATTGCCGCAATTGCGGCTCGTGGGCGAGCACAACCGTCGGAATGCTGCGCAGGCCGCCACCGCTGCGGTCGCGGCCGGGTGTGATCCTGCAAAAGTGCTTGTGGGTCTCAGTCAATTCCGCGGCCTACCGCATCGTTTGGAAACGGTGGCAGTTATCCAAGAGCGTACCTTCGTCAACGACTCGCAGTCGACGACACCCGAATCAACGATCGCGGCGTTGAAGGCATTGGGCGATCGAAATTGCTGGCTCCTGGCCGGAGGCGCGGACAAGGGAGCGGCCGTCGACCTGCTTGCGCAAACGATTGCAAAGCGGGCGGCCGGCACGGCGTTATTCGGTGCAACCGCAGCGAAAATCGCCGCGGCACTGCGTGAAGCGGAGGGCGGGCCGGATCGCAATGGCGGTTGCCGCCCGGGCCGCGACCCGACTCACCCGACACGGAGCGGCGGGCCCGCTTTTCAAACCGATTCACTGGCGACGGCACTTAAATGGTGCTGGCGGCAATCCGTGGAGGGTGACGTGATTCTGCTTTCGCCAGCCTGTTCCAGCCAGGACCAATATTACGACTGTTCGGAACGGGCCGCTGACTTCGTTGCCCACATTGAGCAGATTCGCGACGAGTGCTGCCATCCCTCTACGGCGGAACGAATGTTATAATCAGCGTGTGGCAGGGAAAAGTAAAAATCGCAACCCGTTTTATGCTTTGTTGGTGGTCGTTGGCATCGCGTTTGTTGTTTCCGCTTCCGCTTTCTGTTTCATGGCATACAGCGATGTCATGTTGGTCGATGGCGGACCGGCGTCTGCTTCTCGCTTGATGCAGTTTATGGACCAGCACGGCATGATCCTGTTGGGTGGCGAAGTTTTGCTGCTGGGGCTGTTCACGATCGGCGCGATCTGCAGCGACGAATACTGGCAACGTCGCGCCGCGGCACAAGAAGAAAACGAGTCTATTAATCCTGTTGCGTCAAAGGACAATAGTCATGAAGGTGATGCACACCACGGATGTTGAAGCCAAGCCGGTCGAGATGGACGGCGCGAGCAACTGTACGGTTCGCTGGCTCGTCGACCACAACGACGGCGCGCCGACGTTTGCAATGCGGCAGTTCGACGTTGAGCCGGGCGGCCACACACCCAGGCACAGCCATCCTTACGAACACGAGATTTATGTCATTGATGGCGATGGCGTCGTGGTCGAAGGCGAAACCGAGCGGCCGCTAACAAAAGGTGATTTCATCTACGTTGCGCCAAACGAAGTACATCAGTTCCGCAATTTGGGCGCGCGGACGATGAAATTCCTCTGTATGGTTCCACACATCCCCGCGGACACGCCCGTCAAAGTCGCGCCGGAGTGCGGCGGGTGAGTCTTTCGTTTAACCGTGACTGGGCGGCAGAGCGGATAACGCATCCGCTTAACGTTGTGGTCGCGGGTGAACCATGAACGAGGCCGACACTTGTCTAAGAGTTACGCTACACGAATTGAGTCGCTCCGCGAGCGGATTCGCCGCCACGACCTAAAATATTACGTCGAGGCCGCGCCGGAGATTGGCGATAGCGAGTACGATCGGCTGATCGACGAGTTGAAGCAACTCGAAGCCGCGCATCCCGATCTCATCACAGCCGACAGCCCGACCCAGCGGGTCGGCGAAGAACCGGTCGACCATCTCCCCGAAGTCGAACATCGCCTGCCGATGTTGTCGATCGAGAATACCTACAGTTTGGAGGAAGTCCAGAGATGGGCCGACCGCACCAAGAAATTACTGGAGGGCGAGGCGATCGCCTGGGTTGTCGAATTGAAAATTGACGGCGCGGCGGTTTCACTGATTTATGAAAACGGCGTGCTCAGGCAGGGACTCACGCGAGGAAACGGCACGACGGGCAGTGACATTACGCACAACGCCCGGACGATAGGCGATATTCCACTGCGATTGCTCGGCGACGATGTGCCGCGATTGCTGGAGGTACGCGGCGAAGTTTATATGACCAATTCGACCCTGGTCGCGCTAAATGAACGGCAGCAGGAAAAGGGTGCGCCGCTGTTTGCCAATCCGCGCAACGTAACATCAGGTACGCTGACGATGCTCGACCCCCGCATCTGTGCCCAGCGCGGCTTGCGGATGTTCTGCCACGGCACGGGCGCGAGCGATGGCCTCAAATCGACAGCTTACCGCAGTTTCCTCGATGAAATCCGAGGCTACGGCCTGCCGCCCACACCGAACGTCAAAGCGTTCGCGAACATTGATGCCGCCATGCAATACGCCGACGAGATGATCGCGTCACTACACGATTTCGATTTCGAAGTCGATGGTTTGGTGATCAAAGTGAACGATTTCGATCAGCAGCGGCGGCTGGGCAACACGGCGAAGTGTCCCCGCTGGGTGATCGCTTACAAGTGGGAAAAGTGGGAAGCGGTGACGCGTTTGACCGACATTCAATTGTCCGTAGGCAAATCCGGCGCGGTAACGCCGGTGGCGATTTTGGAGCCGGTTGAACTCGACCGCACGACCGTTAGCCGCGCCAGCCTGCACAACGCCGAAGAAATTGCGAGGAAAGACGTCCGCCCCGGTGATATGGTTGTTGTGGAGAAGGCCGGCCGTATCATCCCGCACATCGTCCGTGTCGAAAAACACGAGCGTAAAACCAAATTACCCCAGTTCGTTTTTCCCGTTGAGTGCCCGGAATGCGCAACCGAGCTGATCAAAGACGAGGGCGGCGTTTATATTCGCTGCCCTAATTTGCATTGCGCTGGGCAGGTCAAGGAGCGGATCCGCTACTACGCCAGTCGCAATGCGATGGATATCGAAGGCCTGGGAGATGTGCTCGTCAATCAATTGGTCGACACCGGCTTGGTGCAAAGTTACGGCGACCTCTACCGACTTGAGTTCGAACAGGTCGCCGGCCTGGAACGCATGGGCGAGAAGTCATCTAAGAATCTGCTCGACAGCATTCAGGCCAGCAAAGACCGCGGTCTGGCACGATTGCTCAACGCCCTGTCGATCCGCCACGTCGGCCGCAGCGTCGCGCGGGTACTGGCCGACAGCTTCCGAAATGTCGAAGCATTAAAATCCGCATCAGTTGAGGATCTGGAGGAAATTAACGAAATTGGCGACATCATCGCCCGCAGCGTGCATTCGTTTTTGCATGGCGAATACGGATCGCAAGTGATCGCGGATCTGACGAAAATCGGCGTGAAGATGGAAATGGAACAAGCCGCAGCCGGCGAGTCCGCGTCCAAAATATTCGCGGGCAAGACGTTTGTCGTTACCGGCGTTCTGGAGAATCATACCCGTGAGGAGATCCAGGCTCTGATCGAACAGCACGGGGGCCGCACCGCATCGAGCGTTTCGCAGAAAACGGACTACGTGGTGGCCGGCGATCGAGCGGGAAGCAAACTGGCAAAGGCCGAGGCGTTAGGAATCCAGGTTCTTACAGAACAGGAACTAGAGGCATTGATCTAACGAGACCTCTCGCACAGATCGTTTGGTTTGAGCGAAATTTTGTCGATGGCACGCCGCATCGTGGCACGCGCTGCGGCTACGGCCGGCCACAACTGCCGGCCTGTTCTCAAAACATCGCAACGGTCGATTACTTGGCCGCCGGTACTTTCAACTCCGCCAGCTTCGCCGCGCAATCCGCACCGTGGGAGGCGGGATTGACTGCTTTGTCGATGTGCAGAATCTTGCCGTCGGCACCGATAAAGATCGTCCAGCGGCGCGGAACCGTTCGACTCTTGTCGGTCACGCCGTAGGTGTCCGATACGCTCCGCGAGGGATCGCTAAGGATGGGATAGTCGGCTCCCAGCTTTTTCGCGAAAGCGGTGTTCTTTTCGACGGTGTCGCAACTGGCGGCGAAATAGGCGACTTTAAATTTCTTGAGGGCGGTACCGCTGTCACGCAGCGATTCACATTCCTTGGTTCAGCCGCCGGTAAACGCCTTGGGATACCAGGCGATGACGATCGTCGTACCTTTTAGTTCCGCCAAACTGTAGGCCTTGCCGTCGGAGCCGGTCAATTTAAACGCCGGTGCGGCATCGCCCGCCTTTAATTCTGCAGCCATTGAATTGCCTCCCGTCAAAGCGACCGCCAGCGCGACGCCGGCTGTGGCTAGTATTCGTTGCATCGTCTTCTCCTTCATCAAATTAAATACCGTCAATCAGGCGCAGGCCCCGACCGCCGACATTCTATCCGGTGATTGCCACAAATGCGAATCAGCCTGAAATTAATTTGACGAGCAGTGAATCTTCGCGATCCATGCCGGTCGCCAGGTACGCGCGGGGCCGCCGTCAGGGCTGGCGGGAATCAAGTCTTTCTGCGGTACGAACCGTAAAAAAAACGGCTTTCACGGATTGTCGCCTCGAGGCTGTCAAAACGGATCTGGCCCGCTGCGTGACGATCCTGCCGGATGGACGGGCCCGCCCGTCAACGACCCCGCGACAGGTTGTTCAGTATGTTAACGTAGCCCGTAAAGAAATTGATGACGATCGACAGGATCACCAATGCTACGAATGCCCAGACGGCGAAGCCGGCCACGGTCGCCAGCGCCGTTGTTGCGGCTTTCGCCTGTTCCTGGTAAAGATCGGCGAGCCGCAACATCGTTTCGTCGAGTCGACCGCTCTGCTCACCGACCAGCAGTGCGTCGAGAAAGTCGTCGGGAAATGCGCCCGTTTTTGCCAGAGTGGCGAACACCTCGCCCCCCCGGCCGACCGACTCAGCCGCCACCGCCGCATGGCAAGCGTAATAGTGCAGTCGCGTCGATTTCAAGGCGAACGGCAACGCGCGACGAATGTCCATCCCCGCTTCGAGCGAAAGTCCGAGCGTCC
>JAYZEI010000133.1:0-31609 GCA_036337375.1 Planctomycetota bacterium
ACGAGGCAATTCGCCTTATGGTTGCGTAGCCGCTCAAGACGTGACGAACATTTTTTCAAAGTTTGGGATCGTTCAGGGTGACCCAACGGGTGGCAACTGCGGGCTGAGTGAGGGTCTGTGGCGTTGCGAAAATGCCGCAAAGCGATTAGCGTAACGGGGACTGGGCCGAGTGGCGGAATTGGCAGACGCACGGGACTTAAAATCCCGTGAGGGGTAACCCTCGTGCGGGTTCGATCCCCGCCTCGGCCATTGACTTATGTCGATTGGTGATTCGTGCGAGGATGATGGCCAGACTTGTTCGGCCAATAAGCGATTCTCCCGGGCAGTAGCGACATGTCCACGTAAGCGCAGTGTGGGCATTGCACCCGCAAACGTGGAAATGGACCCGTTTCCCCCAACATGAACATGATAGTGGGCGTGGGGCAGCCCGCCGCAGGCTACCAGGTTTCAGATGGAACGTGCCGGTCGAGACTTTTTCTAGGAGATAGTGGAATGGTTAAGTCTTCGAGAGTGGAGAGTATCGTATTGCCGGCCTGCGTCGTTGCGTGTCTTGCCGGGTGGGCCGTCGCCGCCGCGGCGGAAGACGCATTGGTCATCGACAAGGAGACCGGCCAGTACAAGGACCTCTCCTACGAGGCCTTGACCGACGAAGGGCTGTCGTGGGAGGAGCGGACGCGGCTTTTCGGCGGGGAGACGGTTCACTATGGCGAACTGACGGACGAAAGGCGGAAGGCCCAGCAGCAAGAACTCGATGGGCTGCGGAAAAAAATCGACCGAAAACTCGTCGCGAAATGCGAGGCCGATATCCGCAAGTGGCTCGATGAGCAGGCGAAGGACCTTTCGGCAGCTTACGCAGGGCGAGACACGCACAAGATCAAAACCGGCGCCGTTGTCTTCTTCCGCGCTTACGAGACTTTCGGCGACAAGAAATACCTTGATGCAGGGCTGGCCCGTGCCGACCTGATCCTCAAGGCCCAATGGCCGCGCGGCCACTGGCCGTGGCCCGGAAAGGGCGAGCACCTGATCCGTATTCAGGACGGCTCGACGACCGAACCGTTCTGGATCATGCTCTACGCGCATAAAGTCAGCGGGGATGAGAAGTATCTTGAATCGGCCCAACGCTGCGCGGATGTCCTGCTTTCGCTGCAACGGCCGGGCGGCGGCTGGGGAGATCAGTGGTCGTTCGGTGGCGGAGCTTCAGGCCATACCGGCGTCTATCACGGTATCTCATTCAACGACCGCGCTACCAACTCGCCGTTTCGGATTATGGTGATGATGTACAACATCACCAAGGACAAGAAGTACATCGCCAACCTCGGCAAGCTGTGGCCGTGGATCGTCAGGGCGAACCTGGGCGAGGTCGACTCAGTTGTCGGCTGGGCCGATCAATACAACGACGACGCGCAGCCTGTCCGCGCGAGGCGATACGAAATCGAGCTGCCCACGACCTATTCGCTGACCCGCGCGGTGGGGCCACTGTTGATATGGCACTACCTGATGACCGGTGACGAAGCTCAGATGGACTTGCTCCGAAAGGCGTACGCCTGGCACGAGCACATGCGGCTGGAAGATTTGAAGCCGGAGAACTGGCAACTTCTGCTGCAGCTAAACGACCATCAAACCGAACTGGGCCACTTTTACAACCACTACCGCCCAGGTTGGCCCAGCGCGTGGCTGCCGGACGGTTCGAACTGGGGCGGAGTGACCGGTTACAACATTTTTATCTGGTACGGGATCACCGACGAGCGGAAAAAGAAATACGGCCGGTTCCTGCCCGCACAAAGCCACGACGCCACCGTGCTGAAGGACGGCCAGGAGACGAAGCAGCGGATGACACTCTCTGCCGATCAGGGTTGGCTGAAGATCTACGCAGCGGATCGGAAGTATTTTGGGCGGCACATGTGTCATTGCTCGATGGGAAATGACATGAGCCAGATCCGGCGAGCCCTGCTCGAACACAAGCGCGGTGGTCGAGACGCTCTCTTGAAATACCACACCAACCCGACGGAGTACACGCCGGACCAGTATCTTCAGGCCCGCGTCGATGCCGCCAAGCGAGCGATCGACGAGCGTAACGTCCGCTTGGCTGCCAACCCGGATAACAAAGGCATTCTCGCGCTTACCGATCCGGGCGGGCTCGTCGGACAAAAGGGCCGCTGGTACGGAGATAAGTACCGAGAGGCTGACGGTCCCGGGTGGCCGACGAAGTGGGGAGCGGCGTATTACGAGTACCTTCAAGATGAAAAAGTCTATGAGGGCAAGCGTGGCAGCGTGGCCTGGTATCAGTGGCAGCTCGTTTACGATGCGATGCTCGCGGACGGAAAGATCACCGCGGACGCCGCCGCCCGCGGCGGCCGAGGCCTCCAAGGCGCTGCCACACACACTTGCCTCAACTCCTGGGACGCGCTGGGTGAATGGCTCATGGCCGCTCACGAGATGGAGAACCACTTCGACGTGCCTATTGGGAAGCCATAGAGCTCATCGGCCGGGCAAGAAACATCAAGCAGGATTGGACAGTGGCAAAGAACTTCTCGATCGAGTGGACTCACCATACGCTTCCTTTGTTTGCCTTGGCCCTGCTGGTCGCCACCGGCCAGGCGGAAGAGAAAGAGCCAGAGGACGAGGCGGCGTCTCCCGCGGTTCGGCTCATCCAGAGCATGTCGGTGATGGAACTCTACAAGTCCGAAAAGACGGACATTCCGGTGCAGCCGGAAGAGGTCGCCAAAGTAAAAAGCCTGCTGTGGGCGAAATACCGTGAAGAGGAGAAACAGAACCCGAAACGCATGCAGGAACACAAGTCGAAACAGATCAAGTTTTTCGACTCGGTGATGAGATACGAGTACCGCCGGATCGGGGAGCGCCCGGAATCTGGTTATCCCTTATACATTGCGCTTCATGGGGGTGGCGGTGTCCCTGCCCAGGTGAACGACAGTCAGTGGAATCACATGAAAGGACTGTACGCCGGCAGCGTGAAGAATGGCATCTACCTGGCGCCCCGGGGCATCAGCAACGGTCCCGGCCTGCATGCAGAGGGAAATTCCTTTCCGCTATACGACCGGCTGATCGAGAACATGATCCTCTTCGAGGGCGTCGACCCCAACCGGGTCTATCTCCTGGGCTACTCGGCGGGAGGGGACGGAGTCTACCAGACTTCACCTAGAATGGCCGACCGCTTTGCCGCCGCCAACATGTCGGCCGGCCATCACAACAATGTGAATCCGGCCAACCTCCACAACCTCCCATTCCTGTTGCAGGTGGGTGAAAACGACCGGGCCTACGGCCGGCACAGGGCCACCGTCAACTACTACCTGCGCCTCGGGGATCTCCAGCGAGCCAATCCCGGCGGCTACCTTCACGATGTCTACGTGCACGCTGGGCGGGGTCACGGCTTCGATGATCGCGGCGGAGCGCAGAACATCATGGCCAATCCCGAAGCCTGGATGCACAAGGGCGACCGTACCACCAAAACGGTTGATACCAACGCGATCCGGTGGCTCTCCAAGCACACCAGAAATACCTTTCCCAAAAAGGTCATCTGGGAGCTGAGCACCCGGGCTCCCGCGCGCTGGTTCGGTGGCGAGCAGCCGGACGGAGAGAGCTTCTGGCCGTCCAACGCACGCGGCAGGCAGTTCTACTGGCTCGACCTCACCGCCGGCGACTTCACGGGCACCGTCGCCGCGCGCATCGATAAACCATCCAACACGATTATCATCGAGCAGCCGGCAAGATGGCTCCGCATCCTTCTCAGCGGCCAGATGTTGGACCTGTCGAAGCCCGTCAACATCCAGATTCACAACAAGCAAAGCCAGCTGAAGCGCACACCGAACCTGAAAACCCTGGTGCACACCCTCGTGGATCGCGGAGACCCGAATTACATGTTCGAAGCCGAGCTCGTCATCGAGAGGTCCAGGGCAAACATTGTGATCGGAGAAGAGGGCGGCCCCTACACGACCTTCAGCGTGCAATAGCTTTCAATCCAAGGAGTGATCTGCAGATGGTCAGTCGGTTCGCACGGCGCGTTGATCGCTGTCGTTTCGGCCGTACCTGCACCAGGATCGCCCCAACGTGCCCGAGATGGCCAGGCTGGCCCGCGCCTACCAGGCGCCTCCCCGCTGGAATAACATCTACCTCTCTACCCATACGTTGAGCAAGGTGTGGCACGTGATGTTCACGGTCCGCCGCGTGCTGCTCGAACACAAGCGCGGCGGGCGCGAGGCGGTGCTGCGGTATTACTCCCATCCGTCAAAATACACACCCGACCAATACCTGCAGGCGCGCAGCATCGGCGCGTGGAAAGATTTCGGCTGGGTGCCCCGCAAGCTCAAGTGGCATGCCCGTGACGCGGCCTTCAATACATCCGTCCGACGGTCTGGTACCAGTGGCAGTTCCTGTACGCGCTCCTCGCGACGGCACGGTGAAAAAGTTGTAAGTTAATTCCGCTCGACAATCCTGCTCAGCGTATGGTCCGTGTACTGCAGGTATTCCCAGCTGTCGGTGCGGAAGGGAGCAGCCGGCAGGCCGTCGCGGTTGTAGAGATTGCAGCGGCCCGGATTCGCCGAGAAACCGTAGCGGACCGCGACCGGTTTCTCCACTTCCGCGGAAGAGACAATGATCGTGTCACCCTCGATCACCGCCTCTGCCCAATGCCATTTCTGGTCGGCACCGGCGATGGAAAAGCCGTCCAGTTTGTCCTCGACTTCCGGCATCCCTGCACCGGCGCCGGCCAGGGCAAGGCCGTCCAGAAAATCTAACGGAACGCCCGCTTCACGGGCTCGAATGGGCGACTTGCGGGCAGCGAACAGTCCACGACCGACGTGATCAAATGTCAGCTCGATCATGCCGCCGACCACTTTCATCGATTTGTATATCGGTCCGCTATGGGCGACGTCTTTTTGGCCGTATTCTTTTGCCAGTGCCAACAGCGCGAGCCGCCGGGCCACGTCGTACTTGTTGGATGGGTGAATGTCACCTGCCTGGCCCACGTCGATCGTTACAGCCATGCCCGTATTTTTAACCGTTCCCGGTACTCGCGCCTGCGCTTCGCGAATCCTGGCCCAACCGTTGCCGCCCTGTGGATCACTGTCGGCCGGTAGGCCGGGTCGGCCGTGCTGCAGGTAATTGGGCAGCTGGACGAAGTAGAACGGAAAATCCCCCTGCTTCCATGCGGCGCGCCATCCGTTGATCAGAGCCTGCATCTTATGGGTATACGACCGCCCTTCATTACCGTTCGATTCACCCTGGTACCAGATCGCGCCGCGAATCACGTAAGGGAGCAATGGATGGATCATGCCGTTGTAGATGACCGTGGGTTTGGTGTAGTTGATGCGGTCGGCGAGTTGCTTGTCCAGGTTTTCGGAAATCTCCTTGAGCGCGGGCACGGAGTCATAACCGGCAGGCGGGATCCACGGTTCGATCTTAGAGCCACCCCATGACGCGTTGATCACGCCGATCGGCACGTCCAATTCACGAACCAGTTTGCGGCCAAAGAAGTATCCGACCGCGTTGTAGTGGCGCGCGGTGACTGTGCTGCACAACTGCCAGCCGTCGCCCTCCCGCTCCAACGTGGCAGCTCGATCGGCGGGCCGCGGCATAAGAGGCACCTCCCGGACATCGCGTTGTTTGCCAAATTCCGAAAATCCAACGGCGTTCGGATCGTCGCCCAGCGGACGGGTGGACATGACATGGGGCAGACGGATGAGGCGGAACCGGGGGAGGTCGCCGCCGGCAATCTCCTTATGTTCATGCGGTATGCAGCGCTTCAGCGGCCAACTCATGTTCGACTGGCCCGAGCAGACCCAGACCTCACCGAAAAGAACGTCCTTGATATGTACCTCGGTGCTGCCGCGGATGACGACCGTGAACGGTCCGGCAGCTTTTTGCGCCGGCAGAGTGACCAGCCACTTGCCGTTCTTGCCGGCCGTGGCGGCGACCTTTGTCTCGCCCAGCGTCACGGTCACTTCCTGGCCCGCGTTGTCCCAGCCCCAGATGGGTACGGGCCGGTCACGCTGGAGCACCATGTGGTTGCCGATCAGCCGCGGCAGAGTGACGTCGGCGCTCGACGGGACACTTAGGACCGTCGCAAACAGGGGAACGAATACCAGCGAAACCCGACGTTGGTGCATGACGAATCTCTCCAATTTTGGCGGGAAAAAGCTGCTTGTCCGCGCGACCCGTGCGGTGGCAATTGTATCAACCAGCCCAGAATCATCACCCGGGGGAAACGTAAAAGCACGCGTATACTGCAGAGAATCAGCCGGTTCAGACTGGCTCCGAGGAAAGCGTATACGCGGGTAAATATCGTAAACCGAAGCGTAAGCGAGGGGTTGAAGTTTCGTCGTTTCTTTGTTCCTCGCTCACGCGTCGGGTTATGATGATTCATCAATTCTGGGGGCTACGGAGCCGTTTAGATTAGAAACCAAATGTTTCTATGGAGACTTGCGGCCAGAGATCTGTCCCATACTGCGAGTTTGAGCGCCAGAGACTAAACTGTTGAGAGTTTTTCCTTTGCGACGAAAGAGACTTGCGTCCGAGTTGGTAAACCAGAAAACGTGCAGGCCAAAAACATGTACCTTCACGTGACCGCCACAGTCCTGTTTGCGATTGTCCTCTCTGGGGTATTCCCAAACTCATGTCTTGCGATTCCTGCGGAGCTCCAAGAGTGGCTTGACAGGAAGCAAGCGTGGAATCACGATCGGGACGAGCCGATCATTTCTGTCGGCAATGAAAACGGCTTCGACGTCGACTCCGTTCTCGCCACCTCGATTTCCATGGCGAATACTCGGGAACCAAAATTTTGGTATACGGGTGCCCGAGGCCACGGCACAGCGCGTGTGTTCCGACTGAGGTGGGCATCGACCGCGGATTCCGTGACATGTCAAAAAAGAGGGCAGAGCTTTCAACTGCCAAACGGCAAGAGTTCGATCTTGAACATCTCGACATTACGTAATCGCGACGGTTGGGCATGGCGCTATGGGCGCACGGGAGACATTCTGTACTTCACGGCCACGCGATTCGATCAGAGCCCTCGGCAGTATGCTATTCACCAAATAACAAGCCGGGACGGGAAGAGTTGGTCGGCGCCTGCACCTGCGATCCTGAAAAACGCTTGTTCGCCCCAGGTCATGCGCGACGGTAACGATTTTCGCATGTGGTACAGCGACACGTCCCAGGAGACCTGGGTGATACGTCACGCGGCCTGTGATACGGACACGGCCAAGTGGACCATTGGCGACTGGAAGGCGACGCCGGGCATCATACTCAAGGCGGACCAACCATGGGAGTCTGGTTCGCTGCGCAGCCCAATCGTTCTGAAGGTAAACGACATTTACCAGATGTGGTATGTCGCCGACGTTAAGAACGGCGAGGGCGCTACCGCGCTGGGATTTGCCGTCAGCGCGGATGGTCTACAGTGGCATAAGCATCCCCAGAATCCCGTGTTTCATCCGGGAGCAGGCAGAGGGATCTCGGCGCCAACGGTGAAACGTATGCCTGGCGGTGAGTTCAGAATCTGGTACGCCGACCGGGGAGCGACCGATCCCGAATACCAATGTTCGTCGATTAAGTCGATCCGCTGGGATCCGCAAGCCCCACTTCCGATTGCCGCGGTGACAAGCTGTCCAGACAACCCGGAAGAGTTCATCAAGTGGCGCGATGAGAAACGCGCGGCGATCGTCAAGATGCTGGGCATTCCTAAGGAGCGTGTCCCTCTTAACCCCGAAAAACGTGGCCAGTACGAACAAGATGGAGTGGTGATCGAACGCTGGATTTTGACCACGGAGCCAGGCTCACGAGCTCCAGCACTGCTGTATCGACCGAAGGTCCCGCGTGGAAAGATGCCGGCCATCGTGATGACATTTGGCCACGGCGACAGCAAGAGTGCTTGGTACTGCCAATATGCAGCGCAAGTTTACGCGCGACTGGGACTCGCTTGCCTGGCCGTGGACCCGATCGGTTCCGAAGAACGACATCCGGCCGGCGTGCGGGCGATCGGCGCACGGGGGCACGATAAACCGTACTCGCTGATCGAGCGCTCCGAGGCGCTTGAGCGCCGCATCATGGGCAAACTCGTGCTGGACTTTATTCGCGGCATCGACTTTCTCGAGCAGCGTTCGGATATCGACCGGGATCGAGTCGGCGTCGCGGGAAATTCGCTCGGGGGCGCCGAGGCCACCTGGTTGTCGATCGTCGAGCCGCGGATCAAGGTGGCGGTTGTCTCAGGCTGGGGCTATACCGAAAACCTCCTCTATTCTGGAAAGGACTGCACGCGGTTGCCAAATACGTGGCTGCGTGAGCGAATGTCATGGCTTGATGTCATGTTGCTCTCGGCGCCCGATTGCGATGTGTTTTTCGTGAATGGCGCCGAGGATTTTCACTATGTATTGTCGTGGGATTACCTGGCCCGACTTGCGAGTGAGTCGTCGAAGATTTTAAAGAAGTTGGGCATGGCTCCCAACACGTTTACCTGGACCGAGCCGGAGGCCACGCACCGCCCATTCCACATTCACAAGGAAGTGCTGCGTTGGATACACAACCGGTTGGGTACGCCGAACATGACTCTGAAAGAAATCGAGGCATTGCCGGTCGTGATTGGTGGAGCGTGGTGCAATGCCAACGGCTTTCGTATCGAAGGTTTTTATTCGTCGGTCAAGAGCCAGACGGGTTGCCGACTTCCTGATCTAGGACTGCGTCGAATTCCCCAAAAGGAGCTGCTCTGCCTGAAGCCAGGAGAATTGGGTCGGCCCGAGTTTACCATCGACGGCTGGTTGCGGCACGTGCAATCGACGAAGCAGTAGAATGCAGCACACGAAGGCATGACGGCTCAGACGCCCTTAGGCGCTGGGCCGGAGAATCGCACAACATTGATTTCGCACCATGCACCGGTAGCTCAGGGCTGATTCCAATTCAATCAACTTCATCGAAATGAGGGACACACGATGAACGCATTTCTTCAAATCACCCTTTCGGCCTTGTTGTTGACTGCCGCGATTCCAGCCGGGTCATCGGCCGATGATGCCGCGGTGGTCGACATCCGTTCCCGCCGAGAGTTGTTCGTCGACGCGTTCTTGATCGAGTCCCTCACGGGCGAGGCGCGACAGATCTTGCATCATCCGACGCCGCGCGAAGTTGTTCTGGTCACCGATCAAACTTGGGAAGGCAACGGCCTGAATTACGTCACCGTCTTCCAAGATGGCGACATCTACAAAATGTATTATCGGGGCTGCGACTTCGATCGCGGCGTCGCGTCGCAACACGAGGTGGTCTACTGTTACGCTGAGAGTCGTGACGGAGTGCATTGGACGCGGCCGAATCTTGGTCTCTTTGAGTTTGGCGGATCGAAAGACAACAACATTATCTTGCGCGAAAAGGACCCGGAGTTGGGCGTCGCTTGCCACAACTTCAGCCCGTTTCTGGATGGCAACCCCGACACGCCGGATGAGGAACGCTACAAGGCCGTTGGCGGATTAGGACCGCTGTATGCGTTCGTTTCGCCGGACGGAGTCCGGTGGCGGAAGGCACAAGCGGCTCCCATCATCACCGAGGGCGCATTCGATTCGCAGAACCTCGCGTTCTGGGATGGGCTGCGCGGCGAATACCGGGCCTATCATCGACAGTTCCGGGGTGGCGGTCGCGACATCATGACCGAAACGGCCAGGTCATTTCTCGCGGGTTGGAAAAAGCCGGTTCTGCTGGAGTATCCCCCCGGTCGCGAAGGAGATTTCCGTGGAGAAACTCGCGGGCCGCTGGGTGAGGCGTATACGCCCGGTCGCGGAGGAGAACTGTACACCAACCAAATCACCCCTTACCACCGTGCGCCGCATTTCTTCCTCGGTTTTCCGACTCGGTATGAGAATCGCGGGCTGACGCCTTCGACGGTACACCTTCCTCAGTGGAAGTATCGGCAATTCCGCAGCACCGTTTACGGCCCCGGACAATCGCAACGTGAGGGAGTTGCCGTGACCGAAGGCTTGTTCATGTCTAGCCGCGACGGACGAAACTTCGACGTTTTCAAGGAGGCGTTCATTCGGCCGGGCTTGCGAACGAAGGACAGTTGGTTCTACGGCGACAATTATCAGAACAACGGGTTGGTGGAAACTAAGTCGGCAATCGCCTCCGACGCGCCGCGCGAATTGTCCATGTACGTGACCGAAGGTACTTTGCAAAACGGCAAACCGGCAAAGTTGCGACGATATACCCTGCGGCTGGACGGGTTCGTTTCGATCAGCGCGACGATGAAGGGCGGGCAGTTGGTCACCGTGCCAATTCGCTTTTCTGGAACCAAGTTAACGATGAACTTTTCCAGTTCCGCTCGCGGCGGCGTCCGCGTCGGATTCGTGGACGACGCCGGAAAACCGATCGCCGGGTATTCCCTCGACGACTGCCCTCCGATTTACGGCGATGCACTCGCTCGGCCGGTCGAGTGGTCTCGCAGCAAGAAGAAAGAACGTCCCGGCTACTACCGGGATATTACCGTAACGAAAGACGTTTCCGCCTTCGCGCGAAAACCGGTGCGGTTGGTGTTCGAATTGAAGGATGCCGACCTGTATTCGTTCAAGTTTGAATAGGGTTATCGGCCGCCAGCGCGCTCAGGAACACTGAAATGCGACGTACCCTAACTCGAATTCTCGCTTGCATATCGGCATGCGTTGTCATCGCAGCAGCAGTGATGCCCGCGCAATTCTCGCCGGCCGCCGAGGCAGATACCAACCCAATGACTTTGGAAAAAGCCAAAGACGTGGGTCGGATGAAATCTAGCTATTTGAAAGAGACCGATAAAGATACTGAAGCCACCCACGCCATTCCCAAGGCAAATCTTTCATACTTCCAAGAATCGATCGGCCCCATTCTCAAGAAAAATTGCGTGGCCTGTCATGGTCCCAAAAAGACCGAGGCAAAACTTCGTGTCGATAAATTGAACCCCGATCTATTAACGGGGCCAGACACTAAGCGGTGGCTTGAGGTCTACGCGGTTTTAGGTAACTCAGAGATGCCCCCCGAGGACGAGCCCGATTACGAACTGGCCGATGCAGATCGCAGCACCATCGTCGAGTGGCTCGGCGACGAAATGAATAAGGCGTCTCTCGTGCGACGCAACAATACGGAGCATTCGTCTTTTCGCCGCATGACGAAGTACGAATACAACTACGCGCTGCAGGATCTGCTTGGATTGCCCTATTCACTCGCCGATAGCCTGCCCCCGGAAACCGCATCCGAGGACGGATTCAAGAACAGTTCCGAATTACTGCAAATGTCTGGCACGCAGTTCGAAACCTATCGCGAGATTGGGCTTAAAGCGCTAAAACACGTCACCGTGCGTGGCGAGCGGCCCAAAATGGTTGTTTACCGCATGTCAATGCCGGAAGCGATGAATAAGACGAAAGAGAACTTGTCGGTCATCGACAGTAAACATATTGGAAAGGTCCATCGACTCAATCCGAACGCCGGAAAGCGTGTCTCTTTAAGCAAGAGAAATAGTTCGTTGAAATTGAATCTGGACCGCTTCCTTCCCGATGAGGGCACCATGCGCGTTCGCATACGTGCCGGGCGAACGACGATGCAGGCCGATGAATATGCGAGCCTGCGATTGGTTTTCAGTGCCCATACCAGCAACGACGCCAGATTCTCCCACGTGATCAGCGATCGCGATATTCCCGTGACGGCATCTGTCGACAAACCACAATTTATCCATTTCGATATTCCTCTGAGTGAGATTCAGCGCAACCCATTCCGCAAATTGTCAACAACCTTCCCCAGACGGGATGAGTTTTTAACCATTCACAATATTTCCAATGCACGCAACAACAAAGAACCTCTCAATGTTCTTGTCGATACCATCGAAATCAGCGCGCCTCACTACGAACAATGGCCGCCAAACACTCACCGTGCCATTTTCATTCAGAGCAAGAATAAAAATGATGAGGAAAAGTACGGCCGTGAAGTACTAACTGAATTCACGGGGCGTGCCTGGCGTCGCCCCGCCACATCAGAGGAAGTGGATCAGTTGATGGCCTTGTTTACCAAATACCGTCCGGGATTTACCAATTTCGAAGATGCCATGTTGGAAGTGTTGGCAACGGTCCTAGCGGCACCGGAATTTCTCTACCTGACTCAAAAAACTTCCGCCGGTCACTCTGAAAGCCCAAGAACGATCAGCGACGTGGAATTGGCCAGCCGGCTCTCTTTTTTTCTGTGGTCCAGTATTCCAGACGATGAACTGCTAAAACTCGCTCGTCAAGGGAAACTCAAGGATCCAAAGGTTTTGAATGCTCAAGTCAAGCGTATGCTGGCAGACGCTCGTTCAAATCGATTCTCCAAGAACTTCGTTCAGCAATGGCTCGGCATGGATGGCCTCAGCAGTGTGACTCATGTTGATGACAGTTCATTAAAAGAATCCATGCAGGAAGAACCCATCGCCTTTTTCAATGACGTCTTAGAGCAGAACAGCAGCATCATGGATTTCATCCATTCCGATTACGTCATGGTCAACGAGCGCCTGGCCCGTCACTATAATATCTCAAGTGTTTATGGCCCTAATTTCCGCAAAGTGCCGATTAAGCCTCAAGCGAATCGTGGCGGAATCTTAACCGGGGCTGCGGTATTGACGATGAACTCTGACGGCAAAGACTCTCATCCTCTCAAGCGCGGCATCTGGCTGCTGGAACATGTCCTCGGTGACCCACCGCCACCGCCACCGCCCAATGTCCCGGAAGTTGACCTGACGGACCCGACGATATTGAAAATGACCCTCAAAGAGCGCATCGTAGATCACCGGAGTAAACCGGCCTGTATCTCGTGTCACGCAAGAATTGATCCTTGGGGGATCGCTTTTGAAAACTACGATGCTTTGGGAACCTACCGTACTCAAATTAAGACAAAGCCGGTGGATGCGACTTCGACGCTGTTCAACAAGCAACAATTGGCGGGCATGGATGGCTTGAAGCGCTATCTGCTCGCGGATCGACAAGATCAATTTGCCAGGGCCATGGTTCACAAAATGACGGCTTATGCTCTTGGCCGTTCGTTGTCTTTCAGCGATCATGCCGATATCGACGGCATGACCGTGCAATTTAGAAAGAAGGGTGATCGTCTAGGCGATTTAATGACCATCATCACAAGCAGCGATATTTTTCGCGCGAAGTAGGACCAAACACACCATGAACAAAAGTACCGCTTCATTGAGTCGTCGAAATTTTCTTTACGGTACAGGCGTCGCCCTGGCTTTGCCGTGGTTTGAAACGTTTGCTGCGGAGAATTCCAAGCCAAAAAGTACACCGAAACGTTTTGTCAGTATCTACCATCCCGATGGTGTGGGCTTGCCGCTCAAAGCAGATCCGGCCTGGAAGGATTGGAGCTGGTTCCCCCGCCGCGGCAAAAATGAAAAAGATTTTAAGTTGACCAAAGTGCTCGACGTGCTCGAGCCTTTGCGCAGTGAAATCACCATTTATTCAGGGCTGTCTCATCCTGCCGCTAGAAAAGTTCATGGCCATTCAAATGCCGACCAATACTTGACCGGTGCGCCAACGGGAAGTCACGGACCCTATAAGAACTCCATTTCTCTCGATCAGGCCATTGCTGCACACGCCGGTGGATTCACCCGTCATTCTTCTCTGGTGATGTCGACCAATGGCGGCATCGGCGGTCCTCGTGGTGCGCAAACTCAATCCTTTAATCGTCAGGGGCGACCCATTCTGGCGCAGAATAAACCAAAGCAGATCTTCGATATGCTTTTTGTGACCAGCGGCAAAGATGCTCGCGCAAAGTTGGCAAGAAGCAAAAGTGCCCTGGATTTCCTCATCGCCAATACCCAAAGTTTGGTACAAAAGCTTTCCAAGCAGGATCAGCAGACGCTACAGCAGTACCTAGACGCAGTTCGCGACACAGAAGTTAAGTTGGCGAAGGCTCAGAAATGGATTGATACACCTTTTCCGAAGGTGGATACCACGAATTTGAAATTGGCTGCCGGGCCAAAAGAAGCCCGGCTTTACTTCCAAACCATGTATGAATTGATCTATCTTTCTTTCCTGAGCGATTCAACTCGCGTGGCGACGTTTCAGTTGGGTCGGGAAAATGGTGAAGGTCCACACGACCTTTTATCGAGGGCTGTTGGCCTGGGTGGTGCTCATGGTCTAACTCATGCCGTGAAACAGCCGAACGGTTGGAAGAACCTCGGCACCTATAATCGCTATCAAGCCGAAGAGTTCGGTCGTTTCGTGCAAAAATTAAAGGACACTCCAGAACCGACGGGTCACGGAAACATGCTGGATAACACGTTTGCGATGCATGGTTCTGCTTCCAGCAGTTTTCATCTTTCTCGAAATTATCCGATTATTTCTGCCGGGGGTAAGAACCTCGGATTCAAGAATGGCCGCTTCCTCAAGTTCGGCAAAGGAAACGAAGACAATCAGGCCGGCGCTGGAATCGTTACCGATGCCGGGTGGAGAGGCAAAATAGAAGCTGAAGAACTTCCGCTGGCGAGCCTCTTTGTCACCGTCTTGCAAAGGCTCGGCGTCGAGGCGAATTCGTTCGGTGGAATCACCGGTACGCTGAGTGGGGTTTAAGCGTTTTCGCATGAAGAGATGCCGGTGCCAATCAGCATCTCCGAGAGACTAAAACCGCACCTCTCTTTTGTTGCCCGACAGCTTGCGGTAACGCGCGACGCCTTCCTTGGTGACATACGGGCTCTTCACGCCCACCGCCGCCAGGCGGTTGAGCGGCACGAGCAGCAACAGCCCTTCGTCGGTGATCCGCGTGTTGTCCAGCCACAGATCCGACATCTTGGTCATCTTGCTGATATGGGCCAGCGCTTGATCGTCGACCGCCGTGTGCGCCAGATACAGTCGCTCGAAGCGTTCGAGGCCGACCAGGTTTTCGAGCCCCGGCCCGCGGACGCCAGTCTTGCTCAGCCCCAGCGCGAACAGGTCTTTCATGCCGCGGCAGTGCGCCAATCCGGCGTCGGTGACGAGTGTCGAGTTCAAATAGAGATGCCGCATCTTGGGCATATTCGCCAGGTGCTGCAGGGCGGCGTCGCCGACTCGCGTTTCATCCAGAAACAGCAGCTGCAAATTGGTCATCCCCGACAGGTAAGCGATCCCGGCGTTCGTGATGCGCGTTCGCTGCAACCGGAGCTGCCGCATTTTCGTCATGCCTTGCAAATGGGCCACACCGGCGTCGGTCACCAGTGTATCACGCAGAAAGAGATGTTGCAGATTTACGAGTCCGCGCAAATGCTCAAGCCCGCGATCGGTGATCGCTGTTCCTGTCAGATGCAGTTCCGTTAACGATGTCAGGTCGCTCAAATGCCACAATCCGGCATCGCTGATTTGAGTACCTTCGAAGTGCAGCGACTTGATTTGATAATCGGGGCCGGCGGCAAGGATCGCCAACTGCTCGAGATCGCTGTCCTTGAGCCGCGACTTGGTGAAATCCAGCACCCCGTCGTTCTTGAATTGAACTCCCAGATTTTGCAGGACCCGCACCGCTCGATCCTGCGGCAGGCGAAGAACCTTCGCGGCGCTCGACGCGACGCCTGCGTCATCTGACCCAGCAAGCCGTTTCAGTACAACGAACGTCTCGGCAGCGGTCGTCGGATCGTCGGACTGCACCAGAGAACGCAGTATGTCAATTATGCCTTGTCGCGTTTGCGGTTTCTTGCTCACAGCGGCTTTGGCCAGCGTTGGCAAGGCGCGGCGTCCGGCGCGCGTCAACGCGAGCGACGCCCGCTGGCGGACGGCAAGCTGCGGGCTTTCCAGGTCGGCAATGTTCCGCGAGAGTTCGTTGCCAGCCCGCTCGTTCGGTTTGTCGTCTTCTTGCGCGAGCGCGAGTGGAACTGACATTGCCCAGGCAAGGAACAGGCATATCGCACAGGTACGATTCATCGCCGGACGGCGAGCCAAGCGAAACGGCCGACTACTGTGATGAGATTGTCGAGGTGGAAGGACGAGCTGTTTCGCCAGCGTCTCGCCGTCGGTGGGCACCTCGGGCAGGGTGTCTTGGAATGCGGAAACCTCGTCAGCGGACATCAAGCCGCTGTCAGTAAGGTACTGGACGAATTGTTCGAGCGCTATGGCCATGCAGGTGCCCCAACCGGGCGAGCAACCTGATTATAGCCTGCGTTTAGAATTGCCGGAACGGTAGTCGTCGCCACGAGACACAGGTCGAACCGTCCTGGGACACGATTGCGAGTTGTATGTCCCCGGCGATGGCGACTGACATCGGTATGCTAGGCTGTGGCGGGGTTCACGCCGGACGCAGGTAGCGGAATTCGACAAGCGCATTCGGTGTTCGGTGGCTTAAACCAAATCCCGATGTTTCCCTGAGGTCCGACGGGCATGCGGCGACCGGGCAGTTTTCGCCATAATGTAAACTGGAATGTAACCGATTGGAGCACCCGACTTCAGAATCGTCGAGGACCGTTTTCTTGCGTTTCCATTTCAGAATCTTAAAATCCCGTGAGGGGTAACCCTCGTGCGGGTTCGACCCCCGCCTCGGCCACTGTCGGATGGTGTCGAACCGATCGAGCAGATCATTTGGCGACGCACCTGCCCGAACGTCAGAATTCAGCAGCAAAAGGATTCGTCTATGGTTAGCCGCCTTGTTGTCGTCAAGCGGATGCTGTATGCATTCTCCAATCGAACGTCAAATCGCTTTGGCCGGCGTTCTATGCTTTCGGTTTTTCGATTGCCAGCCGATTACCTTCAATGCAAAATGGAAAACGTATGATGAATCTATCAAGGCGAAAATTCCTCATCGCCAACGGCGTAGCCTTGGCGCTGCCCGCACTTCCGTCACTTGCCGCCGAGGCGAAGGATGGTGCGGCGAAACCGTCTAAGAAGCTGGTGATCACCTACATCCCCAACGGCATCGTCCGCCGGGGCTTTTTCCCCGGAGAAGACCAGTTGGACGCGCCGAACGTAATCGGTGGGTTCGACGCGGACAAGACAAAGAACGCGCGGCGAATCAACAACAAACCGGGCATCTATCCGCTCGAGTTGACTTCGACCATACAGCCGCTCAAGGACTTGACCGAAGACATCACGATGATCACGGGCCTGGACCGGAGTTTTAAGAACGGCCAGGACGTGCACGCGCAAGGCGCGTCGTGCTACCTGACGAGCGTTTCGCCCGCGCAAGCCGGCGAAAAAGGTTGGCGTTATCCGAACGGCCGCAGCCTCGACCAGGTGATTGGCGATGCCGTCGGTGGCGAATCCGTTTTTAATACGCTGGAGATCGGTTGCAACGGCTTCCGCGCGCCGAAGGAGCCGATCGAGTTTGACAACATTTCTTGGTACGGCCCCGGCAAGATCGCGCCGTCAATCCGCGACCCCAAGAAGCTTTACGACCGTTTATTCCATCGCGGCAATTTTCAGGATCATGTCGCCGACGTCACCGACCTGGTGCTGGCCGATGCCCGCGAGCTGTCACAAAAACTGGCGAGCGACGATCGCAGGACGTTGGACGAATTCATGACGATGATCCGTAACATTGAAGTCCGCATGGAGAAGATGAAGAACCTGCTGGCCGGTGTCGATCCCAAGATTCCTAAGAACGAGGTCTTGCCCCGCGGCGAATACATTCGTCTGCAAGCCGACTTGATGATTCTGGCTTTTCAGATGGGCATTACCAATATTTGCACCTTCATGATCGGCCCCGAACGTTGGGACGCGACGTTGATGTACGAAGGTGTGTTCGACCGTCCGGTCGATCACCACAATATGACCCACAATCAAAAGAACGGCGGGTATGCAAACATCCAGAA
Organism: Planctomycetota bacterium; assembly: GCA_036337375.1. Taxonomy (GTDB): domain Bacteria; phylum Planctomycetota; class Planctomycetia; order Pirellulales; family UBA7805; genus JAYZEI01. The sequence goes on from JAYZEI010000133.1 coordinate 17,753, forward strand.
GATCGACGCTTTCCACATGCAGCAGTGGGCTTACATGCTCAGACGGATGAAGGAGACCAAGGAAGTCGACGGCAGTTCCATGCTGGACAACTCGCTGGTCACCTACGGCGCGGCGCTGGGCGACGGGGCAACGCATCAGTTTTACGATTTGCCCATGATCGTCGCCGGCAAGGGGCAAGGCCAGATCAAGCAAGGCCGCCTGATCAAAATGAAGAGTGGTACGCTGAACTCCAACCTGTGGCTGACACTGGCCCGTTTGATGGGCCTGGAAATCGACTCGTACGCCGACAGTTCCGGCGTCATCTCCGATCTGTGGACGTAACTTTAACCACTAACCGTTGATGAACACTGATCGTCTCGGGTGGTCATTAGCATTTATAGCGTTCGTTGGCGGTTACTTTACTTTGTGGGTGAATAAAAGCACATGCGATTCAAACAGCCATGTTTTCGCGTTTTCTTGCTGCTCGTGGCCATCGGCAGTGCAACCGACAGTCGTGCCGCGGACTTCAATGATGTCGTAAGGCCGCTGCTTGAGCAGAGGTGCACCAAGTGTCACGGCGGCGGCAAAAAAGTTGAGGGCGAAGTCAACTTCAAGCAGATTGTGACGGCCGGCCAGTTTCTCAAAGGGCCGGAATTGATCAACCGCATGATCGACGCTCTCGACGCCAACGACATGCCGCCTGAAGGTGAACCGGAGCTCGACGAAAAGACGCGCGCGCGGTTGGTCGCTTCCTTGAGGACGTTGCTGCGGAAAGCGACGGCCGGCAAGACGGTGAAGCGAAATCAAATTCGGCGGTTGAACCGGTTTCAATACAACAACGTGGTCAAGGATCTTTTCCAGTTGAAATTGGACGTGTTCAAGTTATCTGAAAAGCTGATGACACGACACGAAAGTTACCTGCACCCCGAATCGGGTAAGATGTCGGACAAGGTCAACGTTGCATCATTGTCGCTGAATCCGAAACCGGGGCTGAGCAAAGTCAAAGCCTTTCCCAAAGATCTGCGGGCGTCGCACGGGTTCGACAACCAAGCCAACCAGTTAACGCTTTCGCCGTTGTTGTTGGACGCCTTCCTGCGACTCAGCATTTCGATCGTCAACAGCCCGGAATTCAATGGACAAAACGTCGGCATCTGGAACGACTTTTTCAAAGAACCAGCCGCAGGCGCGGACCGGCGGGCCGAAGTTCGCCGCCGGCTCGAACCGTTCATGAAGATCGCGTTTCGCGGGTCGGTCGTTAGCGAAACGATCGACCGCTATACGGCTTACACCATCGCGAAGATGGAGAAAGGCCTGTCGTTCACCGACAGCATGAAAAAAGTTGCGTCGGCCGTGCTGTCGTCGCCGTTGTTCCTTTATCGGTCGTCGGCCGCGGCCGGCATGCAGGCGCAGCTCGAACTGGCGTCCAATCTATCCTTCTATCTCTGGGCAAGTTGCCCGGATGCGGAATTGCTGGATCTGGCCGAACGTGGCGAACTCGCCAAGCCCGACGTCTTGAATAAGACCATCGAGCGAATGTTCGCCGATCCCAAGATTGAGCGGTTCTTGGACACGTTCCCATCGCAATGGATGCAGCTCGAAAACGTGATGGCCGCCACGCCGGACCCAGAGAAGAACAGATTTTTTAGCCTGGACAAAAAGAACCCGGCCGGCCTGCAAATGGTACTCGAGCCGCTATTGCTGTTTGACGCCGTTTTTATCGAAGACCGGCCGATCATTGAACTGATCTCTCCGCAGTTCAGCTACCGGAGTGATTTGCTCACGGCCTGGTACACGACCGATCTCAAACCGCCATCGATGGATGAAGCCAGAATTGCCGAGGAGAACCGCGCCCGAGTTGAGAAGATCAAGGCGCTGGAAACCTCAATAAACACAGCCCGGAAGGAACTGGGCGATCTGGACAAGGCGATGGTCGATCCGATCGGTCGCGGCGTCGTAAAGATTGACCTGTCACCGGGGCAGGCGAAATGGGAAGCGGATCAGGCGAAGACGGTCGCTGAAACCGTGACGCTCTCGCCATGGCATCGAATCGGGCCGTTTTTCGGCGAAGCAAGCCGTGACGCAGCACACGCCAAGGCGTTCCTCGATCCTAAAAAAATCGATTTGCACGCGAAGCACGGAGATTTGAAATGGCAGGAGGCGAAGAACTACGTCGATGGCAAACTTCATTATTTCAAAATAGACCTCAACTGCGCAACGTATCTCTATCGCACGCTGCGCGCCGACGCCGCTCGACAGATCGACGTTTTGCTGGGCACGGACGACGGCTTCAAGCTCTGGCTGAACGGCGCACTCGTTTATGAGATTAACGCCAAGCGAAGTTTGGCGCCCGACATGGAAAGGGTGCGATTGAATCTGGCGAAGGGCGAAAACAAGTTGCTGCTGAAGGTGGTCAATGGAACAAGCCGGTACGGATTCTATTTCAAAGTGCCGCCCCGGCCGGGCGGGCTGCCTCAACAGGTTGCAGCCGCGCTGCGGGCGGACGCGGACAGCCGCACTCCGCAGCAGAAGGACGCGCTGGCCGGACACTACCTTTCCATCGCCTCGGAGTTGACGCAAGTCCGTCAGAAACTTGCCGCGAATAAGGTCGCTTTGAGTAATACGCTCAAGCAATTGGAAGTCGATCTGAAGAGTGCCCCGAGGCCACAGGACCTGGCGGCGCATAAGGAAGCGGCACAACGAAAGTTCGACGAGGAGATGCGGAACAAATTGCATTCGCGGACGTTCCAGCGTGTTCCTGCGTCGGACCCGCGGTTCGGCGGCGTGATCACCAATGCGGCGATGCTGACCATGACCTCGGGGCCGAAACGAACGCACCCGATCGCCCGCGGCGCGTGGCTGATCGAAGTCATCTTCAATGACCCGCCAGCGCCGCCGCCCAACGACGTACCGCCGCTGAACGAAGACGCTGGCGACAAAAACTTAACGATTCGCGAAAAGTTCGCCGTTCACCGAAAGAACCCAACCTGTGCCGGTTGCCACTCGAAACTCGACCCTCTGGGTTTCGCGCTGGAAAACTACGACATCACCGGTCGCTGGCGCGACAAATACGAGAACGGTCTCGATGTCGATGCCAGTGGCAAGCTGCTGCGAAAATACGAGTTCGATGGCATCGTCCGTTTCAAAGAATCGCTGACCAAAGAGAAGCACCGTTTCGCCCGGGCCTTCACCGCGCACATGCTGCGATTTGCGCTGGCCCGCGAGTTGATCGCCGCCGATTCCATTGCACTGGACGAGATCGTCGCCAAGACGGAAAAGGAAAACTTCAAACTGAAGTCGATCGTGCGGGAAGTCATATTGAGCAAGGAATTTATTGGTCTTCAGAATTGATTCGACATCGGTGGCCGCGGTAGCCGCAGATGAATGTGAATCCGTGCAAATCTGGAAACTTCCGGAAAGAAACCACGACAAGAACCATTACAACATCACTGTTCATCTTGACCTGTACGGACTGTCGGACGTGGCCGCTGCCGAGGAGCTATGGGTCATTACGGACGACGTGCTGGACAAGGAACCGCTTACGCCCGAGGCCGCGGAGGTCGCGAAGGACCACGTCGGTTGAGGCGGAGAGACCGTCGACGGCCGCGATCTCTCTACACCACAGCCATTGGTCAGGATGTTAGCTTTGACCGTTTCGGGCAACGTCGGCTAGGCGGCAATCAGCGACTCTAAATCGGCACTGACGGCACCGGATTCTGCACCGCCTGTTGCAGAAAATGTAGTTTTACCCGAGAATTCTCCGATAGGTTCGAGTCCAGTGTCGCCACCAGTACCGCCGACGTTCAAGCAACCCGAACTTCAAGAAGCCGTCGGCTGATTTCAGCCTAAACTTTTCCTTCCCGATATTGTTCAAAAGGTTTATGCAATGCCGAAGAAAGTCATCGTTATCGCTACGGTCTTCTTTGTTGTTCTTGCCATGTCGCTCCTGCAGCTGAATCGCAGCCGTGCCGCGGATGTCAAGGAGGATCCGGCCGTCGAGCGAACTCGCAGACAAGTGAGAATGCTCGACGACGTCTACAAGACGGCTGTCGTCCTGATTACGAAACACTACGTCAAAGAAGATTCCGACCTGCCGGCCGGCACTGCGGCCAAAGCGTTGTTTGCGGCTATCAAGGAAAAGGGCTGGCACGAAGTGCGGCTGCTCGATGCCACGGGTGAACCGCTGGAAGACGTAAATTTGCCGAAGGATGGCTTCGAGAAAGCTGCCGTGAAAAAGCTCAAGACAGGCGCCAATTGGTACGAACAAATCGTGACCAAGAAAGACAAGCGGTACCTGCGAGCGGCGACGCCAATTCCAGTGGTTCTGAAGAAGTGCGTCCTCTGCCACGAAAACTACAAAGACGTCAAAGAGGGCGCGGCGATCGGCGCGTTGAGTTACACGATCCCAATTGAATAGTCCACTGCCGCCGGTCGTCGGCCTCGTACCTTGGTGGGTTTTTCCGACGCCTGATCGCGGTTCGCGGGTTCGATCCCCGCCTCGGCCAACGAGTTACGTCAGTTGTCGATCGCTCGTTTCTTCCTTTTCCACCGCCAAGTCTCAGGATCAAAGTCAAATGCGTTGGTGCCCGGTGCGTTCGGAGTGTTCTTTTTGGGCAACCAACGGGCGAGATCCTGTTTGACGGCCGCGTGCTTCGGGTCGGCGGCCAGATTGTGCCATTCATTGGCGTCGGTCTGGTGGTCGTAAAGTTCTTCCCCGCCGCCGTGAAAGTCGGCGTAGCGAATGTATCGCCAGCGATCGCTGCGCAATGCGTGATTCCCGTAGCCGCGCGTCGACAGTACGGGACGTTCGCGCCGCATTTCCGGGTCTCGCAGCCACGGAGTCAGACTCATCCCGTCCAGTTCCTGCTTGCGTGTCAGACGGCAGAGGTCAATTAGTGTTGGATAGATGTCTACGAGACTCGCCGGACGTGAACAGCGAAGGTCTGGCCTCGTCACATCGGGGGCAACGACGATCAGCGGTACGCGTGTCGCCTCCTCCCACAAGGTTGTCTTGTGCCAGTGGCCTTTTTCGCCCAGATGCCAGCCGTGGTCGGACCAGAAAACGATGATCGTGTTGTCCGCATGGCGGCTGTTGTCGAGTGCTGCGACAAGCCGCCCAACCAGCGCATCGACGTAGCTGATCGAAGCTAGATAGGCTTGTACGGCCGAGCGATACGTGCCGGTGGCCACGACCAGATCGAATTCGTCGCCGTTCATGTCGCGAGCTAGTTGTTGGCCATAGCGCGGCACATCGTCGAGGTCGTCGGCCTTTCGTGGCGGCATGCGGATGTTGTCGATAGGATACAGGTCGAAGTACTTTCGCGGCGCGTACCAGGGCAGGTGCGGACGGTAGATTCCGGCCGCGAGGAAAAATGGCCGGTCGTGTTGGCGGGAAAGAAAGTCGATCGCCCAACCGACCATTTGGCCGTCGCCCATTTCCAGATCGGTTTTGTCGAAGGGGCCCCAGTCGAATTGAGATGGCCCGCTGGGAGGAGCCACGCCGCGTTTGACGTTCTCCAACTCGTTGAGAGGAAATCCTTTGGGCCAGTTCAGTCCTTTGAACGGGTGATGCCAGGGATTGTCTCTGACGAGTTCAAAATACTCGTGCCACTGATCGGGCGGATTGAAACCGTCGGTCACATTGCCGGAGTGGAACACTTTTCCGCCGCCGACCACCCGGTAGCCGTGCGTCCTGAAGTGTTGGGGAATGGTCACCGCGTCGGGTAGCAGCGGCCGAAACCATTGAGCGTTGCCATAGATGCCGGTGGTGGAAGGCCACAAACCGGTCATCGTCGCCACCCGCGATGGATTGCAGGTCGTGGCCGGACAATGGGCGTTGGTAAACAGCATGCCGCGGCGGGCCAGCCGGTCGATGTTTGGAGTTTTGACATCGGGGTGTCCGCCGAGACAGCCGAGCCAGTCTTTCAGATCGTCGGCGCAAATGAACAGGACGTTGGGGCGATTCCCCATCTCCGCCGCTCTGATTGCCGGTGGGAAAATCGCAGCGACCATCAAAGCGATTCTTAAAACGATCGCGGCCGCCCGACTGCATGCCGGGCCTGTGTTTAGAATTTCCGGCATCGCCGCTACCAGTCGACCAACTTGTTCGGTTTTTTCCAACGAATTTTCGCGACGTAGACGCTGTTGTCGCTACCGCCTTTCTCGCAGACTTCCGGGACGTTGAACCTTGCGCCGATTCCGTGCTGCATCCATTCGGCCACGGTGACCCAGGACTCATCTTTGCTGACGTTCATGGTTCCGAAGTTGCCGAGAATGGCGCCTCGATCGGGAACCAGTGCCCGCTCGGTCTTTCGGATGACGCAAAGCCGTGACGGATCGACCTGGCCGATGAACAGCGGAGCCCGGTGGCGGAAGACCTTCAAGTTTTCCGGACCGCGGCGGTTGTAGACCAGGAAGAGTCCGTCGCTATGAGCGATCCAGTGTTGTTGCGTACTCACGCTCCCCAGTTCTGTCCCGTCGTCGTACACCCATGGCCGCGGCTTGTCGAAGTGCAGGCCGTCGTCGCTGGTGGCCACGTGCCCGTTCGTTTCGTTGCGAATGGTCAAATAGAATTTGTCGCCGAATTTGGTTAAAGACGGTTCGTAGAATCCCACGGGAACCGGTGGAATCAATTCGGTTCCGTGTTCGACATAGGTCAGGTCCCTGCCGTCGAACTTGCACCGCATCACCGCGACCCGCCGTCCGGGCTTTATTTCGCCGTTGGCCGGTTCGGGGCCGAACCAGTAAAAGGGGAGCAGCACGTCGCCGTTGGGCAAATCGTATCGTTGGGTGCAGCCGGCGCCGGCGTCGCGAAAACGTTTTTCATCCGGCATCTTGATGGTTTTCCACTCCGCCCAAGCCCGCTTGTCAGCGTCGTACACCGAGTAAACCGAACTTCGCGCGAAGCCGGGTTTCCAGGCGTTGTCCTTATAAAGTGCCGTCTGCCCCGTTCCCAAAAGTTTTCCGGTCCGCGCGTGCCATTGCGGCCAGAAATCACAGGGGCACACGACAAAGCCGTTGGGCCGATCTCGCCGCGCCAGTGTCTCGTGCCTGACGGGGCCCCTCCACGTTGCTCCCAGGTCGTCCGTCCGCATTTCGTTGACCGCATAGAACACGTCGGTTCCGGTGAGCAGGAGCTTTTGCATGGTGATGACGGCCGTGGAAGGCGGAACGATGCCGCCCCGCGGATGCACCCAACAGGTTTTCCGGTCGTAACCGCGCGAGATCGTTGTGAGTTTCACGTCGAAGTCGAGTATCCCGGCTCCGGTCGGCAGCTGGGGGTCGGATTTGGCCGCCGGCTTGTTCAGGAGATGTTTTTCGAACCAGGCGACCCGCGCCTTGCTGGCCTGTTTCACGTAATCGCCAGAAAATCCGTGCCCGGCTCCCATGATGACCACCAGCTTGCCCGGCACGCCGTGTTTCTTCAGCGCAGCGAGCATTCGCTGGCTATGTCCCAAGGGCACGCGGGGGTCCCGGTCCCCGTGCACCAACAGCGTCGCTGTGTCGGTTTTGTCGACGTGCAGAATGGGCGAACAAGCGGCCGCCTTTGCCGGATCGAAACGCAACGCGGCGTATCGTCCATAATAGAACGATCCCGGCTTCACCCATTCGCGCAAGTCGGTCGGCGGGAAATACGCGACGACCGCCTGCACACGACTACTGGCCCGCAACACCTCGTCGTTGGCCTTTGGATCACCTTCGTCTGCGGTAGTGGCCAGCATTAGCGCGAGGTGGCCACCGGAACTGGCACTGGTCACGCCAATCTTGTTCGGATTGATCCCGAACCGCTCCGCGCTGTGCCGAATAAACCGAATGCTGCGGCGGACGTCTTCGATGATCTGCGGCACCAGGTACTTCGGTGCGCTTCCGTGGCGGACCGAGAACACCGTGAACCCGGCATCCAGCAGCGGCTGCCTTGAAACCACCGCCTTCTCCGGCGGGTACCAATGCGAACCCCAACCGCCGCTGACGATGAAGACAACCGCCGCTCCGTTGCGATTCTTCGGCGTCAATACGTCCATGGTCAGCGCCAAGCCGTCTTTGTGGCCATAAACGGCGTCGGCGGTGATCGTAACATCTCCTGCCGCCCGCACGGTCGTGCCGGGAATCATCACGATGAGGGATATCAGGCCGCCAACCGCTGAGGAGGGTAATTTCATTTGCGAATCCTACTTGGCGTGCGGCGATTGACCAGGCGACAACGCGGCACCTCTCCATTTACGCGGTTTTAATCGCACCGACCTTTGCTTATCGTATCAGGGGATGAAGATGTAATCGACCTGGTGGATGTTTCAAATCGGAATGTTGATCGCAAAGACAATTCGCATTTTCTTGAATTCGGTCCTGGCAGATACCGAATTTCTCCCAAGACGCAAAGTGTTTCCTCGCGCAATCACCACGTGTTGCGTCCTGCTGGCGGTCGCCGTCTTGGCGGTAAGAAATGTCCGCGGCGAGTCTTTTCAACTTCGCGCCCGGGTCAACAAGATCCAAGCAGAAAAACCGGTTGCGGACCAGACCTTCACGATTTCTTACGGCGGCGCGTCGTCCGAGACCGCTGGCGGCACGTGGTCCGACTGGATTCCCTGTACCGAAAAGATGTGGAACGCGCTGAGGCGCGAATACCCGAACAACGGCCGGACCAATCCGATGGTTTTTTGGCTGGGAATCAAGGAAGCGAAAGACACGACTTTCGTTGACGTCGAAGTGCGTTTCGGTAAGGAACCGGGGAAGGTTTTTCGGATGCCCGGCGAGTTGTTCGGGACGGGCATGGGGATGTCCATCTATCAGGAACAAGGCAAACCGCAGGCCGCCAGTTTTGCCCAATATAACCGTCGTTTTTGGAAGGGGATCGCAGGTGCGGAGATTCCGCCCGACGAGCGTCCCAAGCATTTTCCGATCGTCGATTCCATCCGCACCCGCGGCGGTTCCAACCGGTTGACATTTCGTGAAGGGTTTTCGGCGCTGGCGAAAGCCGGTTTCAACGTCTTGGGGCCGGAAGTGCATCAGCCTCAAGTGGGAGAAGAGCTATCGCGGCTGGGCATTACGCGGACCGGCGGCGGTACGTTTACGGCGCCGGGTTGGGTGTGCAGTTACCAGAGTGAAGCTGATGTTGACCGGGTGTTGACTCGCTGGGCGAAGCAGCAGGCCGATGCGTTTGCCAACAGCGGCTGGGATGCGAAGCAAGTCGCGACGTTTGCCATCATCGACGAACCACACTGGTCGATGCCGGGACATCTGAAGGCCATCAAAGCCAGCCCCGACGGAATGAAACGCTTTCACAACTATCTTCGGACCCAAGGACTGACTCCCAAAGCGTTGGGTGCAAGCGACTGGAACGAAGTTCAACCGATTGCTCGCAGCGCCGCCACCGATTTGCCGGCAAAGCGACTGTTTTATTGGACCGCACGATTTGCCGCCTGGGATTCCTGCCGGCACCTCAACCTAGTGACTCGCAAGATGGAAGAGGCGTTTTATCCGGGTATCGGCGTGTTCGCGAACTGGAACAATTTCAAAGGACGATTCTATGTTCCACACGGCGGCGACAAGGCCACAATGCACCATGATTGGATCGAATTCGGCCGCCTGCGCGGGGCCAACGTACTGTGGACAGAAGACTGGTACGCCAGCGGCTGGCAGTGGCCGTTCTGGTGCGCGAAGATGGCCAGTGGCGCTCGCAAGGGCAATATCCGCTACGGCGGTTACATTGTTCCCCGCAGCTACGGTGACAACTCCGCCATCACGCAGTCCATCCTCTCCCTTGTCGGTCATGGCGGAAAAGTGGTGCAGTACTTCATCTTTGGTCCAGAGTACATCTTTCCCAGTAACTGTTACTCGCACAAAGCCCATCAACTTCTGCCGCGGATGGCTCACGCGCACCGCATGATCGGGAAAGCCGAAGATGTGCTCTGGCCGGGCCGGCGTCCGCTGTCGGATGTTGCCATACTGTCGCCGCAGAGTTCTCAGGTCTGGGACACGGTCGGTCCGTTCGATGCGACGAACACGCTTGTGTACTTCAAAACGATGGCCTACATGGGCGAGATCTACTCGCAGTTTTTCAGTCTGCTGCGATTCAACATCCAAGCCGACTTCATCGAGGAGTTGGATCTCACAGCGGCGGGTCTGAAACCGTACAAGTTGCTGTACGTGACTACTCCCAATTTGTCCGCCCAGCATCAGGAGAACCTGACTCGATGGGTCGAGCAGGGGGGGACACTCGTCACATGTTACGGAGCCATGATCGCCGACCGCTACAACGAACCATGCGAAACGTTCGCCCGCCTCACGGGCATCCGTCAGAAAGATGTGAAGAGACAATTTGCCTACAAAGTCTTTTCGCTAAAGCGCCTCAAGGGACCCGACCCGAAAAATCCCTGGCCGCGCGGTAAGCATGGCGATTTTTGTATCCTCGGTTTTCGCGGCGGTGTGGACTGCGACGAGGCCGAAGTGCTCGGCCGCTATGACGACGGATCGCCGGCCATCATCCAGCGGGACCTCGGTAAGGGCCGCATCATTCACTTTGCCTTTTTCCCCGGCATGTCCTATTGGGGCAACCAGTTCGTCCGCATGTCCGATTGGATTACCTGGCCGACAAAACTGGCCGGAATCGAACCGAGATTGAGGGTGGAGCTGATCGAAGACTCCTGGTCCCAGATCGAAGCCCCGGTGCTGCTTTCCGAAGCCGGAGCGGCCGTTACGCTGATCAACCGAACCGGCAAACACGCGCCCAACGTGACGATCACGGCGCGGTTGCCTTTTAAACCGGCGAGCGTCGAGAGCGTCACGTTGGGAAAGGTGAAGTTCACCCGCACGAGCGACGGCCGGATTTCGTTCAGCATTCCGGTCAATGACATAGCCGACGTCGTAACGATCAAACCTTCGTCGATTGTCAGATGACATCCCCTCGCATTTCGGTGCCTTACTTTGCAGTTCTCCGACCTTTCTGTTCATCGCGGGCGCGCCGTTCACGGGATCAGTATAACTCGCCGACGGGCCGGCTATCGCCCGTGACCAGGAACCTCGGGCGTCCGGTCAGGTCAGTGACGGTGGCGGTGCCGAGGTCGATGCCGAGGTTTTGGTAGAGAGTGGCAAAAATCTCCTGCACGTGCACCGGGCGGCTGACAGGGACGCTGCCGATGAAATCGGTCTCGCCGATGACCCGGCCGCCCTCGATGCCACCGCCGGCCAGGAGGACCGATTGCGTCCCGGGCCAGTGGTCGCGGCCACCCTTGGGGTTGATCTTGGGGGTGCGGCCGAATTCGCCCCAGGCGATCACCGTCGTCGTTTCGAGCAGGCCGCGGTCCTCGAGATCCTGTAGGAAAACCGACACGGCGTGATCGAAGACCGGCAGGTATTTCTTCGACAGATACTCGATGGTGCCCTCGCGATTGGCGTGCCAGTCCCAGGCGCCGAAGGCCACGCTCACGCAGCGTACGCCCGCCTCGACCAGCCGCCGCGCCAGCAGCAGATGATGCGCACTTTGTGGGGCGCCGCCGAAGGCCTTGTCGGTCTGCTGGGTTTCCCCGTAGCGGTCCCGCACCTTCTTCGGTTCCTTCTCGATGTCGAGTACCTCGGTCAGCCGGCTGGCGGTGAGCAGTCCGAAAGCCTGCTTCTGGACGTTGTCGAGCGCGGCGCTGTCGATCTTCCGCCGGAGACGGTCGAGCGCCGTGAGCAGGCCGCGGCGATTACCGAGGCGGGTCAGGTCGATTCCGTTGAGCACGAGGTCTTTTTTTATCTCACCCTGGAGCGAGAAGGGCGCGTGCTCGTGGCCGGTAAAGCCGGGCCAGGAGGGTTTGAAGCCGCCCTCGTGGATTCCCCGGTTGCGGTAGGGAGCGTGAGTCATCGCGGGCGAGATATCGATGTAGGGCATGGCGGCCCCGGGTCCGGGACCGAGTACCTTGGAAACGAGCGAGCCGAACGTCGGCCAGCCGCCGGCGGGTTCGTTATCCAGGGGGCGGCCACCGCGATGGCCGCTATAGCATTGGAACGATTCGTGCCTGTTGTTCATGCCCACCAGGGATCTCACCACCGAGAACTTGTCGGCGATGGCCGAGAGCTTCGGCAGCAGCTCGCAGTACTGGACGCCAGGTATTTTCGTGCTGATCGGCCGGTACGAGCCCCGAATTTCCCTGGCCGCGTTCGGCTTCGGATCGAAGGTCTCGTGTTGGGTAGGACCGCCCGGCAGATAGATCATCACGACCGATTTCTGGCGGTTCGTTTTCCCGGCGGCCGCTTCAGCCCGTAGCAGGTTCGGCAGCGAGAGGCCGCCGAGTCCCAGGGCGCCGATCCTGAGGAAGTTCCGCCGCGACAGGCCGTCGCAGAAGCTGTTGATCCGATGGCCGGGTATCGATAACACGGACAGTTCCTCGTCGCGAGAGCACCGACGGCCCCATTATGCCGAAACCCCTTCCCGGTTGAAAGTCCGACGGTTTAAATCTAGGGCCATCAATGATGGCGACCGGTCATGCGTCGCGTGTGGAGCCGGTTGCCGGCGTTATCCCCTTCGTTGATCCTTGACTTCGTCCGGAAGTCTGAAAGGTTATTTGAATATTTGTCCTGTCGAGGCGTCACCTTCCTGATCCAAAATTTGGACGCTGACCACAGTTCGCTGCGACGGCAATCGCCATTTCCAGACCAGCTTTTTCTCCGGCGTGACTTCAATGACGTGATGGCTTCCCTGATAAAAACAGATGACGGTATTCCCGTTGGCAAGACGATTCAGCCCTGTCATAAAGCCCATCTTTATTTCTGGCAGATCAGTTCGTCCCAGTTTCCAGACAATCTTGTCGTTCTCGTCGACTTCAACCGCCATCGCCCCGGCCCCGGTAGAAAAGAGCGTATTGCCGTTCGCTAATCGCATGACTGCATGGGCCTTGGCCATTTTGACGCCGGGCAGATCCTTGATGACGCGGACGGTTTTTCCATCGGAATCGATTTCTCGAATTTCATTATCACAGGACACCATGCACAGATAATTGCCGTTATCCAGTTTGCGGCACATTCTGAAACGCATGTGCAGATCGTCATTTCGCGACTTGACCTGGATCTCTTTAACGATCTTTCCCGCCCGGTTGACCTCGATCAATCTGGAGGGGCCGTTCTGAGCGATTAGAACATTCCCGCCGGCCAGCGGCTGGCAGGTATGGATCTCGTCTCGCTTTTCCGCTGAAGTCCATGCGAATGCCAGCTTGCCGGTCTTGTCATAGATTTTGACGCCTCGCCTCCAGGCAAACAGCACCTCACCGTCGGGCAATGCCCAGACGTCGTTGGGGTTTTGGGTTTTGAAGATGTGCTTGATTTCCCCTTTGCTGCTAACGACACACACTTCGCCTTTGGCAAAATCGGCGCAGACAAAATTATATTTGGGTCCGTCTATCGGTTCCTCGGCAAGACTGCCTTTTGTTACCGTGACAAAACAGACCATCAACGCCATAGATGTCAGATTGAGTTTCATGAAAGTCGTTCACTTTTTATTCGCCGAAATATCCGAAACACAACGGCTAGAAATGGACCTGTTTGGGCACAATCCAGAGGGCCGCAATCTTATCTCTGTCAGCCTTGAGGCGGCGGCTTCGGGCAAGAATCCCCCGGGAACGTCGTCAAGCTGCTCACGGCCAGGATATTGCCTTTGACCGCTTTCGACAATGTTGTCCAGCTGAGAATCCGCCCGAATTTTGGCAGAACACGCAGATGTTTCGAATTCCGATGGGGCAATTCCCGGCCGTATGGTTTGGCCGCAGCAAATCGAAACTGTTGCGAGTTGGGGGAGAGAATTTGTGTTTCCCTCGGCGGCCGCCGCTAAAACACCACGGTCAGTCCGGCGACCACGCTGTCTTGGGCCACGTCGCGATCGCTGACTGCCGTAATGGCGATCAGCGGAGCAA
>JAYZEI010000134.1:0-5971 GCA_036337375.1 Planctomycetota bacterium
TGGCTGACTTATGGACTTGGTTCGGAAAATCAGAATCTCCCCGGTTACGTTGTGATGACGGAACTCGCCGCGCCTCAGGGCGGCAGCGGCAATTGGTCGAACGGTTTTCTGCCCGCCTACTTTCAGGGCACGCAGCTCCGCTCAGAAGGACCGCCAATCCTCGACTTGAAGCCACCGCCGTGGAAAACACGCGGACATCAACAAACCAACCTCGACGTATTGAAATCACTCAATGCGGAACATCTCAAAGACCATCCACAACACCAACAACTTGCGGCGCGAATGGAAAATTACGAACTGGCCTTCCGCATGCAAACCGAAGTTCCGGGCGTTATAGATCTTAAAAATGAACCACAGCACATCCATAGAATGTACGGACTGGACGACAAAGAAACCGAACCTTTCGGCCGCAAATGCCTGTTGGCAAGACGGCTTGTCGAACAGGGTGTCCGCTGCATACAAATTTTTTCTGGTGGCTGGGACTCGCACGACTACATCGCAACGGCCCACAAGAAGCGGATTTATTCGGTCGACAAGCCAATCGCGGCGTTAATCAAAGACTTGAAGGCCCGCGATATGCTGGATGAAACTTTAATCGTCTGGACCGGCGAATTCGGCCGCACGCCCGACAACAATGTTCGTGGAGGCGAGACGGCCATTGGCCGCGATCACAATTCTGACGCGATGGCCATGTTCTTCGCCGGCGGCGGAGTAAAACCCGGAACGGTTGTCGGGGCAACGGATGAAATCGGCGCCAAGGCCGTCGATGTCGTTCATCCGATCCGCGACGTTCACGTCACGCTGCTGCACCTGCTGGGCCTGAACGATAACAAATTGACGTTTTTCCACGCCGGTCGCTTTAAGCAGCTTTCTCAGTTTGGCGGGAAAGTGATTTCCGAAATCGTGGCGTAATGCGTGCTGTGATCGAGCCACAACATGGGGATGCGGAGTAAGTCACAAAGTGCGAAATAGCGAAACTCGAAACAGACCGTATCGTATCCGGCCATTTATCTTGCGGCCGCTATTGGCGGGCTTCATCCTGCAGGCGGCCTTCATTTTGTCTGCGTTCGATGCCGCCGCCGCCGGGCGCCGCCCAAACGTTATTGTGATTCTGACCGACGATCAAGGCTGGGGCGATCTCAGCCTGAACGGAAACAAAAATCTCAACACGCCGAACATCGATTCACTTGCCCGTGAAGGGGCCCGTTTCGAGCGATTTTTTGTTTGTCCTGTTTGTTCGCCGACCCGCGCGGAGTTCTTGACCGGTCGCTACCACCCGCGGTGTGGAGTTTATAGCACATCGGCCGGCGGCGAGCGGATGAACCTGGACGAAATGACGATCGCCGACACATTTAAGGCGGCCGGATACGCTTCGGGAGCCTTTGGCAAGTGGCACAATGGAATGCAGTTTCCCTATCATCCGAATGGCCGCGGCTTCGACGAGTTTTACGGTTTTTGCTCGGGTCATTGGGGTAACTACTTCGGACCGCCCCTGGACCACAACGGCCAGATTGTCCGCGGCGAAGGCTTCGTCATCGACGACTTCACCAATAGGGCGATCAAATTTATCGAACAGCACAAGGGTCGGCCGTTTTTCTCTTATCTGCCATACAATACGCCGCACTCACCGATGCAAGTGCCCGATCGCTGGTGGAATAAGTTCCAAGGCAAGCGGCTGCCCATGCGGCATCGCGACCCCGGCCGCGAAGATGTGGTACACAGCCGCGCGGCGCTGGCGATGTGCGAGAACGTTGACTGGAACGTCGGCCGCATACTGAAAAAACTCGACGAGCTGCAAATTGCCGACAACACGATCGTGGTTTTCTTCTGCGACAACGGTCCCAATGGCTCGCGGTGGAACGGCGGCATGAAGGGCCGCAAGGGTTCGACGGACGAAGGTGGAGTGCGCTCGCCGCTGTTGATCCGTTGGCCGGGAAAAATAGCTGCCGGCAAAAACACCCGGCCCATTGCCGCCGCGATTGATTTGTTGCCGACCCTGGCGGAGTTGGCCGGTATTGAAGTCGCCAGTAAGAAACCGCTCGACGGCGTTAGTTTGCATCCGCTGCTTACAGAGCGGGATATTTCCCGTTCTCCCGATGCCCGAGGCGACCAAACAAACAGAGTGAATGCCGTTCTAGAGGATCGCACGATCTTTTCTCACTGGCGGGGCCGCGTCAGCGCGCGGACGCAACAATATCGACTCGATCATCAGGGTAAGTTGTTCGACATGATTGCCGACCCCGGGCAGTACAAAGATGTTTCCAGGCAGAGTCCGGAAACGGCCAAGCGCCTGCGGGACGCCGTGGCGGCATGGAAACAAGAGCTGCTGCCGGGCTTGGGCCAAGACGGTCGGCCCTTCCCGATCGGCCACGCGGACTACCGTTACACGCAGATTCCCGCGCGGGATGGTGTAACACACGGCGGCATAAAACGCTCGAATCGTTTTCCAAACTGTTCGTTCTTCACCAATTGGAAGAGCACGGACGACAAAATCACGTGGCCCGCCGAAGTCGCCGCCGCGGGTGATTATGAAGTCGAGATTCACTACGCCTGTCCCCAGTCGGACACCGGATCGACTATCGAACTATCTTTCAACGAAAGCCGCCTGCAAGGAAAAATTACAGAGGCCCACGACCCACCTTTGCGGGGTGACGAACACGATCGCCTCGAGCGGAGGGAATCCTACGTCAAGGATTTCAAAGCAATGAGGCTGGGCACGATCCGCCTGGAAGCGGGCAAAGGGGAATTGACACTTCGCGCGCTGAAAATCCCGGGTTCACAGACGATGGACTTCCGGCTGATCATGCTCACAAGGGTTGAAGACGAATAATCATCGATCATACGATCAATATTAAATCCCGCTGTGGTTAGGTCATTTACAAGACCGCGATAAGCATGCCACAATCGCGGGTGGACTTTCGCTGTTCGCCAATCGGCCCGTCAGTTTGGAGTGATCCATTATGCGCCGCAGTAAATCTTTATACCTTTGCCTATGCCTGCTGCTCGTCGGCTGCCAGGGCAAACCGGCCGACGAACCGGTTGACGCACTCGTGGACAAAGGGACCGTCGCGAATGGGGTGTACACAAACAAGTATTTCAAATTTTCGATCAAACTGAATGAGAATTGGCACGTTGCCGACGAGCAAACCCAGAGCCAGCTTGAAGAAGCCGGATCTGAGGTCGTCGAACAGTCGAACAAGAAACTCGCCAAGCAGCTCAAGGCTTCGGAAATTAACACGATGAATCTGTTGACCGTGTCCGCGGAAGAGCTCGGCCAACAAGCGCCAACGGGCACTTTGATCGTCGCGATAGAACGCCTGCCACCGTCTTCCGGAGTCGACATGGGGAAGGAGTACTTGACGCTCACTAAGGACATCCTGGAGGAAAGTGGCCTGCCGTACGCTATCGACGAAAAATTCGAAAAACTAAAGGCCGGAAACACGACTTTTGACGTCATGAACTCGCGGCTCACCGGCTCAGTGCCCGTCGTTCGTCAAAAAAACATGGCGATTGTTGATAAAGAGTTCGCACTGGTGCTGGTCGCCACGTATTCTTCCGACGAAAGATGGCAGCAAATCGAAAAAATGCTGCAGACGTTCGCCAAGAAGTAGCGCTCCGGCCGCAGCGCTACATTTCAATTTCGAAACCCTGGCGTCGATAGCGGCTGACCAACGATTGCGCTTGACGATCGTTGGGGATGCGCTCCGCTTTGGGATCCCATTGGATCTTGCGTCCCAGTCGCGCCGCAATCGCCGCCAAATGGCACGTGGATAAGCCGCGATGGTGACTGAACACGTCGGAGACCGGTTCTTTGCGGTCGGCCGCTGAGCGAAAGAAGTTCGTCAGGTGATCCGTCAGTTCCCGATTTTTATAGACTTTTTCCAGAGCGTCTTCCGGCAAGGGGTTGGCCGCGAGATCTTCGGCCGGACGTCCGCTTAGCCGCCCGCGATTGATGAAGATGCGGCCCTCGGTCCCTTCGAATAGTATTCCGTTGTCGGTATCGTGCCGGATGACCAGTTCGAGCCCGTCTTTGTAAACCGCCTTGATGTTGAACTTCGTAGCTGTGTTGTAAGTGGCCCGCTCGGTGGGATAGCCGTCTTTGAACGGAACCGGGTGTTCGACCATCACGGGGTCAATCGACACGGGACCAGTCTCGGTTTTGTCCATTCCCCACGTCGCGATATCAACGTGATGGGCGCCCCAATCGGTGAGCTTGCCGCCGGAGTATTCGTACCACCAGCGGAATTCGTAATGGGACCGCGACCAACTGCGCATTTCGTTTTTTGCACCGGCGCGGAAGTGGTAGTCGGACAATGGAGCCGGCCCGACCCACCGGTTCCAGTCAAAATGCTTCGGCGGTGCAACGACCGGAAGCTGCGGACTCGTCGGCCCGCCGCCGATCGCGCACTGCACTTTCTTGAGTTCTCCAAGCCGCCCGTCGCGGATCATGGCGACGGCCGTGATGATATGCCGCATGCTTCGTTGTTGCGTGCCGACCTGAAAAATCTTTCCCGTCTTGCGGCAAACATCACAAATTAACTGACCCTCTTCAATCGTCAACGTCATCGGCTTTTCGCAGTAAACGTCCTTGCCGGCCAGCATTGCTTCGATAGCGACTTTTGCATGCCAGTGGTCGGGCGTGACAACGTGCACAATATCGACATCTTTGCGGTCGATAATCTTGCGGTAGTCCGTCGTACCGTCCGGTTGCGAACCGAGCCAATCTTTGACGAGCCCTTTCGCCCGCTCGACACGATTGTTGTCTACATCGCAGACGGCAACGATATCAGAAAACTTGGGAAATTCCTTTCCGATGCCGTGCGGCCCACCGGCAATCGTCGCTCGCTGATCCCAGCGACTGCCGCAACCGACAACCCCAACTCGCGGCCGGTCGTTGGCGCTGCGGAAACCGAAAGCGCGGTTGCTAGCGCCCGTTACCACCCCGATGCCCGCCAGAGCCGAGCACTTCATAAATTCACGTCGCTTAAAGTTGGCGGAAGACATTGGAGCCCTTTCGCGGATCGTCCGGTTTAATTAAGTTCCGCCCGCCGTACCAGCAACAAGCTATCTCGGAAGCGTCCGTACTCAACCGGATTTCTTTGCAGAATTCGCGGTAGTTTTCTTCTTGCGCGTCCGCTTTTGCCACGCTTCTACGGCTTCCTTGCGGGTCATCCCTTTGTATTTTCCCTGGTGAAGCAGCGCGTCGAGTTCGGTCTCGATTCCCCGGTCGCCCTGCGACGTCATCCACTCCTGAAGTTTGTTTTTCAGTCGGCTGAGCGTTTTCTTATGTTCATTACTTTCGGCCAAGTTGGTCATTTCCAAAGGATCGGCGTCGCAATCAAACAACTCAAATTCCGGGCGAAAATGATATTTGGCGACAAGCCGCTCGGCGGTCACATCGCCGGCATCGGCCGCCGCGACCATCGATTTAAAGTGCGCGGATCGCGTACAGGCGTTGGTGAATTTGACCTGGGAGTTCAGGTTCCAGATCAGTCGATATTGCTTATCGCGAATCGTGCGAATCGGAAAGCTACTGGTGCCGTTGATGATGCCGCGGGTGGTCATCAGGCCGTAAGTGTAATTCTTGTGCGTGTTGGACCGACCGGTCAGCACCGGCAGCAGGCTCCGTCCCTCCAAGGCCGCCGCGGGATTTTCCCCGGCTGCCTCGACGAATGTCGGCAGTATATCGACGTATTCGACCATCGCGGTGGTGACCGTCGCCGGTTTCACCTTGCCCGGCCAGCGGACGATCATCGCCGACTGCAGTCCGTTGCTGTAACATGTCCACTTGGCAAATGGAAAACCGCTGCCTTGCTCAGAGACAACCATCACCAGCGTGTTATCTCGCAACTTATGTTTGTCGAGCAGAGCCAGAATCGCCCCGACCTGCCCGTCGTAGTAAGTAATCTCGGCGAGGTAGCGACTAAAGTTCTCGCGGACGACCGGCGTGTCGGCGATGTAAGGCGGCAGC
>JAYZEI010000135.1:0-8860 GCA_036337375.1 Planctomycetota bacterium
CGCTCTGGCTCCCGACGGAGACGCTGGCCTATACTCCCGCCCGTTTTTTATTTACCTAAAGTCCTTTGGCGTAACACGCTTGGTTAAATCGAGCGTGCGGACAGGAGGTCCGAGTGCGCACCGTGTTTGCGCCGCCGGCAAGCAGCCGTGCGGTGGGAAGCACCCGCTGGGCGAATCGGCATTCAGGACTGCGACGATTGTTGGCCGCCGTAATGGGCATGGCACTCGTTGGGCTCGTGGGCGGGGTGGCGTGCGCGCAGGATTTACAGCTGCGTGTCGCTTGGGGCGGTGGCGACGCGGTCACTTGGCACGGCACGATTGCCGTTGAGCCCGGAAAAATTGTTTTGAGCCGGGCCCTGGGAGTCGAAGCCGATGAACCCGGGTCAATGTGGACCGACGCGGGACAACTCATCATCCGCCAGCGGAGTTCCCGGCAGTACGACGGTGTTGATCTCGACATCGAAACCCCGCCCGACTCCACATCGGAATCGCGATTGATTGTCGCACTGGAACCGGCCGGTGAACCGACGTTGCGGCGCGTCTTCGAAATCAAACTGTCCGAGTTGATCGACAGCGAACGGCTAGAAACTCTTGACGATCACGACAACCGGCTGATCATCCGCCGCGCGCCGGGCGACCGCTTGCGCGTTCGGGTTCAAAATCCGTCCCTTGTCCTCGCGCCGAGCGAGCCGCTGCAGCTCCAATTGCAGCCGCATCTGATCGCCAAATACCCCGGAGGAAAAGAGTCGTTACAAATTGTGACCAAACTGACCAGGGCGCGAGGCGGCGAAGAACTGAACAACGACCGGCGGCAAGCGGAAATAACTACCGACGGCCAAGCCTACAAAGAGATGGGCCTGCGAGTCGAGGCTCCAGTCGACGAGGGCGTCTACGATTTCGTTATCACCGCAACCGTTCCGGCCATGCGCCGCTTGACCTCCAACCCCTTCGGCACGCGTGAAAGAGTGGTTGCTCGCCGCGTCGTACAATTCGTCGTCATCGATCCAGACAAACCGACCGGTGACAGAAAGACATCGCCGGACAAAGTCGTCGATGAAATCAATCCCGACAAACCGTGGTGGAAGCGCGTCACGCAGTTCTCTACTTTGCCCGGCCTCAAGGAGGGTCCACTCGAAAATGGTGATGTCCGCATGTGGCAGCACCCCACGCTGGGCAAGATGATCCAAATCGGCCCCGGCGCGACCGAACCGAATGCAAATTGGACGGCGTACCCGCTGTCGATCCAACAGACCGGTCAGCCGCACATCCTCGAAGTCGAATATCCGAGTGATCTGGCACAATCGATGAGCATCAGCGTACTGGAACCGAATGCGGCGGGCGCGGTGTTGCCGGTTGGCCTTGATTCCGGAGTATTTGTTTCCGACGAAGCGGCTGACTTTGCGCCGAGCCTCCTGCGGCACCGGCTGGTTTTTTGGCCCCGCACCAAAGATCCGGTCGTCTTGATCACTAATCGCCGGGACGACATACCGGCGGTTCATGGCCGGATTCGCGTGTTGGGCCCGCCGAAATCCTTCCGTGTTGGATCGATTAACCTGGGCGGAACATCTGTGAGCCGTTTGCCGCGAGCGGTCGCCGGCGACACGGCGACCGGAAACCGGATGTTCGCGGCTTACATGGAACGGCCGCTCGTCCCCGAAAATTTTTCCGCGACCGAAGCGTTCGATCCCACAACCGCGCTGAGCATGGACGACTGGGTGACGTTTTACGAAGCAGGCACACGGTTGACCGAGTACCTGAACTACGCCGGCTACAACGCGCTGTTTTTGTCGGTGCTGGCCGGCGGCAGCACAATTTATCCCAGCCAATTACTCGAGCCAACACCACGGTATGATACCGGCACATTTTTAGCCGCAGGCCACGATCCTGTCCGAAAAGACGTGCTCGAGATGCTCTTTCGCCTCTGCGATCGGGAAGGAATCCGCCTTGTCCCGGTTTTACAGTTCTCGTCCGCGCTGCCCGAACTAGAAGTGCTCCGCCGTCGCAACGGACCGGAAGCGATCGGCCTTGAGTTACTTAACGCAAACGGCAAACGCTGGCCGCAGGTGCATTCACAGGTTAGCGGGCCAGCGGCACATTACAATCCGCTTAACGCACGCGTGCAGAAAGCGATCGTGGCAGTGGTCGGTGAACTGGTCGACCGATATCGCGGTCACCACGCATTCGGTGGTTTAGCCATCGGCTGTTCGGGCAACGGTTACGCTCTGTTGCCCGGCCCTGACTGGGGGTTGGATGCGCAAACGGTATCGCAGTTCGAACGCGATACGGGAATTGGGCTATCCGAAAAGGCTGGCGGCGGCCCCTCGCCGGCGGTGCGGATTCAACGCGAGTACCGGAACCGATGGCTCGACTGGCGAGCCGACCGGTTGCGCGACTTCCACGGGCGGCTGGCGGCTGGACTACGCGTATCGCTGCCCAACGGAAAGCTCTACGTCGCGACTACAAAGGTTCTGCAAAGCCCCGACATCGAAGAAATGCTGCGGCCCAGTTTGCCCGCCCGTTTTCGGCCTGACGACGCGCTGCTGGCTGCCGGAATTCGGCCGGCAGCCTACCGCCAAGTCGAAACGAATGAAGTGCCCATCGTCTTATTAAATCCCCAGCACGTGTCCCAGCACGACGCGCTGCACTTGCAGGCGTTTCCGCTGCAATTGACGGGCAAAAGCGGATTGCCCGATAGCCTCGGCCGCAGCGGTGAGGCCGGAAGTTTCTTTTCCTTGCGGCCCGACGAGGTACGGCTCACATCATTCGATCAGAAGAGCCCATTCGGACAGAAATCGACACGGACGTTGCTCGTCCCGCACTTGGCACCTAGTGGCGAAATGAATCGCCGCCGATTCGTCCGCAGCCTCGCCGCCGCGGACACCAAGAACTTTGTCAACGGCGGCTGGATGCTGCCGCTTGGACAAGAGGGCGGGCTGCGGGACTTGATTGCCGCTTATCGCCGTCTGCCTGATGCGACATTTGAAACGATTGAAGGAAGCCATCAGCCACTCACGATCCGCCGCTACAATAACAATCGCGAAACGTACATTTACCTAGTTAACGATTCACCCTGGCCGTGCCGGGCAACGCTGGACCTGAGCAACCGCGCCGCGGATTCCGAAGACGCGAATCCCGAAGAACTGAGCGGCACCCGCAAAGCTCCTCGGCTGATTCAGGACTCCTGGTTGATCGAACTGAACCGGTTTGACTTCTTCGCGATGCGGTGCGACGCTCCCGATGTGCAAGTCGCAAATGTCGTCGCGCAAATTGACGATCGAGTGCCGGATACACTGCGGGCCCGCATCAAGCAACTCTCGGATCGCGTGGCGGTTTTAAATCAACCCTCCGAAATTGGCGTACTGGAAAATCCGGACTTTGAACTCGCACAACCCAACGGGACTGTGAGCGGTTGGCAATTGAATGGCCCGGACGGCATTGAGGCGGAACAAGACCTCCGCGAGCGGATCACGGGACGGGCATCGGTGCGACTCACCAGCAACGGCAATGTCGCTTCGCTGGTCAGCCATCCGATCAAAATGCCCCGAACCGGAAGACTGGCGTTTACTGTCTCGCTCAAGACCGACCCCAAATTCAAAGGCCCCGTGCGACTGGCGGTCAGCGGTCAGCATGCGGGCCGCGATTACTACCGATTCGGCGTTGTATCCGGATCGCCACAGTGG
The DNA here is from genome assembly GCA_036337375.1 of Planctomycetota bacterium. Lineage (GTDB taxonomy): Bacteria > Planctomycetota > Planctomycetia > Pirellulales > UBA7805 > JAYZEI01. Next base: position 3,681 of record JAYZEI010000135.1, read on the forward strand.
CGGCCGTTTCGTTTTCCAACGGTCGATTTGCCTCTGGACGGACTCGAGAATCTACAAATCCGCTTCGACCTGATGGGCGCGGGCGCCGTTTGGATCGACGACGTTCACGTCTCGGTTTTGGACTTTAATGAAAACGAACGGCGCGAGTTTTCGAAAATCCTCTTCAATGCACATCTCGCCCTGGAAGATGGCCGTGTCTCCGACTGCCAGCAACTGCTACACGGTTACTGGCCGCGTTTCCTTCTGACTCACGTCCCAGACCGTGGACTGCCCGCGGTGATTGAATCGCCAAGGGATCGCCAAGCGGAATTGCCTCCGCCACATGGGGAAGACAGGCCCAAAAAGAACGTACCTGCATGGAAACGGCTGCTGCCGGGTTCCTGGCAATAGATCGACAACGGATCGTGCGGGCGGCATTTCAGCAAACCGTGGCCGCTTGCTCTGAATTGACTGGCCGCGCGGGACAGCTCTAGAATTCAGGCGTTCTTTTTTCGAACCGGGAATTTCATGTACGCCGTTGTTTCATTTATTCGCTGCGCACGCGGTTGTGGTGCCTTGAACCTGTCCCTGTGTCTGTGCCTGTGCCTGTGTCTGTGTCTGTGCCTTGCCGGCATGGCCGCGGGCGGCGGCGCGGCAACCGCACAAAACGAACCGCCCCGAGACGCCGGGACCGAAGTCGCGCAAAAAGAAACGGACCGCCCGCCGCGCGGGCGTTTGATTCGCATCATTTTGCCGATCACCGGAACTGTCGATCGGCGAGTCATCAAACAAATCCGGACCGCGGTCGCCGAAATCGCACCTTCCGGCGAAGTGGCGGCAGACGAACAAAAGCCGACACTGGTTTTTGAGTTTTCACCCGGTCAAAGCGAATATGGGAACGGTAGCGAGTTTGAAGACTCGTATAAACTGGCCAGATATCTGGTCAGCCGAGAACTGGACGGTGTGCGGACGGTCGCCTTCATTCCACGTTCGATCAAAGGTCACGCTGTGCTAATTGCCATCGCCTGCCAGCAGATCATCATGGCGGCAGATGTTGAAATCGGCGACGCTGGCACGGATCACGATGAAGACCATCCGATCGATACCACGATCAGGGTCGCTTATGAACAGATCGCCCGCAGTCGAGCGACCGTGCCGGCGAAACTGGCCTTGGCCATGTTAGAGCCCCGACGTCAGCTAATGCGGGTCGAGACCGAGTCGGGGCCGGAACTAGTTTTTTCCGAGGAATTGGATGAGCTGCGACAAACCAAAACGATCGACGAAGAAAAAACGAAAGTCCTTTTCGGCGCGGGACAACCGGGAATCCTGACCGGACGCGAAGCGCGGGATCTGGGCATCGTCGCGTTCCTTTCAGCGAATCGAGATGAAGTCGCCCAGCATCTGGAACTGCCTCGCCAAGCGATGAAAGTCGCCCCCTTTCTGGAGGACGAATTGCGAGGCCGGAGCGTTCTTATCAACGGCCCCATCGATCCGCGGATGGCGCAGACGCGGATAGGAATGATCAACCGTGCAGTTTCTAACGACCGCATCAATTTCATTTGTCTGTGGATCGAGTCATCGGGAGGAGATGTCGACTCGGCAAAGCAACTCGCTTCTTACCTGGCGAATCTTAAAAGTGAGGACGTGCTGACGGTCGCTTACGTGCCGAGCGAGGCGCGGGGTTTGGCGGCGTTGTTGGCGACATCATGCGACGATTTGGTTATGCATCCAACCGCCACGCTCGGCGGAGGACAACAGGGGCTGAGCGATGCGGAAATTGCCGATTTGCGGCTGGTCATCAAGGACGAGCTGGCCCCGCGCAAATCTCGCAGCCGTTCACTGCTGGCGGCGATGATTAAACCCGATTTGGTCGTTCACAACTACAAAAATCGAAAAAGCGGCCTGCAACGCTGTTTCGCCGAGGACGAATTACAGGAACTTGAGGACAAAGCTGATTGGGAGCGGGGTGCGCTGGTGACAGAGCCCGGCAAACCGCTGGAAGTCAGCGGCCGCGAAGCGGAGGATTTGGACTTGGCCGACTCCGTGGTCGAGGGCTTTGAGGAGCTGAAGAAGGAATACGGACTGGAAGACGACCCTCGGCTGGCCGAACCGAATTGGGTCGATGATCTGGTGCGGGCGCTGGCCCATCCGGCAATCGCGTCGATCTTGGTGCTGATCGGCTTGGCCGGAGTTTATGTCGAGGTGCAAATGCCGGGAATCGGTTTGGGCGGATTCGTGGCGACCGTTGCATTCACATTGTACTTTTGGGCAAACTTCCTAGACGGTACGGCGACGTCGTTTGAAATCGTCCTGTTTCTAGTCGGCATCGCCTGCTTGGTAATGGAAGTTTTCATCATCCCCGGGTTCGGCATTTTCGGCCTGGGCGGCGGCGCGATGGTTTTGATTTCACTTGTGCTGGCCAGCCAGACTTTTGTCATGCCGACGAGCGACTCCGAAGTTGTCCAACTCCGCGATTCGCTGTTGATTGTCGGTTGTGCGGTGGTCGGATTCGTCGGTGTCGCCACAATGCTGCGCAAATACCTGCCGAACACACCGGTATTGAACCGGCTGTTACTGGAGGAAATGAATCCGGAAATCACCGAACAGCTTGCCGAACGCGAATCGATGACGCACTATGAAAATTTAATTGGTTCTTCGGGAGTCACTACGACGCAGTTAACTCCGTCCGGCAAAGCGCGGCTTGATGGCGAACTGGTCGACGTGATTTCCAACGGCGACGTCATCCCGGCGGACGCCGAGATCGAAGTCATCGAAGTCCACGGCAACCGTGTCATTGTCCGGGCCGAGACAGGAGAACAGCGGCGAGGGGGCGAACGGGAAGTTGGTCCCGACGACGGCTAACCCAGCGGGTCTTCCAGCGGCTCGATTCCGACCGAATCGACGGGCCGCGACAGCAGGTCGTCGGAGCCGGCGTCCGGAAGCGGTCCTTTGGCTCGGCGGACGACCAGTCGGTTGTTGCGGAGTTTCACAACTTCGACCGGTTCGTTCTGTTCGACGGCCCCGGCTTCACAAACAGCTTCATAAGTGACATTGTCGATCACAATCGTCCCGCCCGGCAACATCGCCGATTTCGCGGTTCCAAACCTGCCAATCAGGTTGTTCAGGGTCCGCCGGGGGTCATCGTCGGGAAGCATTTCATCTTCCGTGGGCACACCCAACAACAACCGCCGACCGATGGGAGTGTTGGGCAAATACTTTAGTGCCACAACCACCGCCGCCGGCATGCCGACCAGTGCAACGCCCACAAACGTCAGACCGTATGCCTGACTCTTGGTGAACGAAATGTAAATCGACCCGAACACGGCGGCAGTCGCCAGGAAGCCCAGAATCCCGCCGGATGGAATGAAAACCTCGAGCATGACAAGCCCGAGCCCGACCGCCATCAAAATTACAGCCCAAATGAAAGGATCCATTTTTTTCGCCAGATGGTTGCCGCCCCACAGATATACCTGAAGTGCGGTAATTAGGTAATTATACGTCATTGCCGGGCCGAGCCAAAAGGTCGGCCCATCCAGCTGCGGGTCGCCCCACCGCTCATCCCGGAGGCCCGGACCATTTGCCCCGGCCGCCACCCGCGAAGGCTCCTTGTCGCCACGTCGCGAGTTTCTTACCTTGACAACAGCGTTGGTTTGCGGACTTTTTTACGCAATCCCTGTTAAAGCACTTGAAGGAACGGCGCAATGCAGATGAGCAGTCTCTTGTTTGGTGAAAGCGACAAGAACCTCTTTGTGATCGGCTCTATCTTTGTCGTCATTGTCATTTGCTTGGTGATGTTGGCGATCTTTGCCAGATACTTCCGGCTTTGGATTCAGGCGGTAACGACGCGGGCGAAGATCGGCATCTTTGATTTACTGGGAATGACGTTTCGCAAGGTGAATCCAACGGTCATCGTCCGCAGCAAGATCATGGCGGTCCAGGCGGGCCTGGATGACAGCAGCGGAATCACCAGCCAAGCGCTCGAAGCGCATTATCTAGCTCGAGGCAACGTGCCGCTGGTCATTCGAGCGTGTATCGCCGCGACCAAGGCCAAGATCGTCGATTTGGATTTCAAACAGGCGACGGCCATCGACTTGGCTGGTCGTAACGTACTCGAAGCCGTGCAAACCAGCGTCTATCCCAAAGTCATCGATTGCCCCGCGCCAGGATCGGGAAAAATCGCCCTGGACGCGATGGCCAAAGACGGCATTCAGTTGAAGGTAAAGGCCCGCGTGACGGTCCGCGCAAACATCCAGCGACTGATTGGCGGGGCGACCGAAGAGACGATTATCGCGCGAGTTGGCGAAGGTATCGTCAGCGCCATCGGTTCTGCAGCGTCGCATAAAACCGTGTTGGAAAACCCGGATACGATCTCCAAGGCCGTGCTGTCTCGACGGCTCGACGCGCAGACGGCGTTTGAAATCGTCTCGATCGACATCGCCGACATCGATGTCGGCGTCAATATTGGCGCCCGACTGCAGGCCGACCAAGCCGAGGCCGACATGCGAGTGGCCCGCGCCCGTGCCGAAGGCAAGCGGGCGATGGAGGTAGCCCGCGAGCAGGAAAACGTCGCCTCGATCGAAGAAAGCCGTGCGAAATTGGTCGAAGCCGAAGCCGAGGTCCCCAAGGCGATGGCCGAAGCATTTCGCAGCGGCAAACTTGGCGTCATGGACTACTACAAATTGCGGAATGTCCAGGCCGACACAGACATGCGCCAAGCGATCGCCGACCCGGCCGACGGCAATAACTAGGCAGCTCACCAAACTTTGCCCACCGCCACACTCGTCGGTCGGCAGTAGCGCGGCTAGTTGAAGTGCCGCCGATTTCTGTCAGAATGTCCGGCTCCCCTTGCAGCCCGAAAACGGCCGTTGGTTCGGTCGGTCTGCAGGCTTAACCAGTTCAAAAACTTTTTATTTTTCGAGGAGTTTGGTATGGCGCGACCTGTAACCCTGTTTACTGGCCAGTGGGCCGACTTGTCGATCGACGACATGGCACGAAAAGCCAAAGAGTTCGGTTATCAGGGAATCGAGCTGGCTTGCTGGGGTGACCATTTCGAGGTGGACAAGGCCGACGAAGCATACTGTGCCGCCAAAAAAGACTTGCTGGAAAGCCACGATTTACAGTGCTTCGCCATCAGTAATCACTTGGCCGGTCAGGCTGTCTGCGACATCATCGACGAGCGGCACAAGAGCATCCTGCCCGAC
>JAYZEI010000136.1:0-3824 GCA_036337375.1 Planctomycetota bacterium
GTGCGAGTCGTAGACGACTTTCCCACCAAACTGTCGCGCCGCCCGGCAAGCGATTGGCAACATCGGCAAATCGTGTGCGTGGTAAACGTGTGCGCGGTCCTTCTGCAGCACGCGGCGGCACTTGCGGTAAAAATCTTCCATCTTCAAAACCGCCAGGCGACCAACCATATTGGCTCGCAGCTGCCGGTACAAACGCCGGACCGGATTTACCCGCGATTCATCTCCGGTCGGAGGACCAGCTACCGGGCCGTTGGTTGCCGTATTTGCCGACTCACTATTAGCTATCCCACGCGATACGGTTTGCCGCTCTTGATCCGCTGAAACAAAATACCGCATGATCCGGGATGCGGGTCTTTCGACAAGACGTTCGTAAACCGCGAACGGATAGCGGTAGTAATGACTCTGTCGCATGCGACGGACGCGAATCCCTTCGACGACTTCGTGCTCTCGCGTTTGATTATCCAGAACGGCAAACACGGTCACATTATGTCCGTCCGCAATCAGCGCCTTGGCCTCGCGCAGCACCCGCGTATCACGCGTGAAATTATTCAAAACAAACATGTGGACCTTAACGCCCATATCAATTCGTTCGCGTAAAACGAAAGCGGGTGGCATCGCAGAGACGCACAGTAATCGTCTTTTTCCGATTATAGTAATGGTCTGGAAACGCCACTACACGCAACTCGCCCTTCGGACCTAGAGCAACCAGAATTCCTGCGACGGCGATGCGATAATTGCGCATTGGCGGAATAGGATGGGTAGGCGAACCAAATTGGACCGCGGCGCGTACTGTAAACGCTGGCGTGACACCGCTCGGCTTGCGGTGTCATCGGGTGGCCGCTAAAAATCAGGAAGTTTTGTTCAAAGCACACAAGACTGTCCCCTTAATTTCATATGGCAACCATTGCAACAATCGTCGGCGCTCGGCCGCAATTCATTAAAGCGGCCGTTGTTTCCCGCGAGATCGGCAACATCCGCGGACTGGACGAGATTCTAATTCATACCGGGCAGCACTATGACGAGACGATGTCCAAGGTGTTTTTCGACGAGTTTGAAATGGCGGCGCCTGACTTCAATTTAGAGATTGGCTCCGCCGGACACGGCGCGCAGACTGGGCGGATGCTCGAGGCCATTGAAGCGGTATTCATTGAGTGTAAACCCGATCTGACACTGATCTATGGCGACACCAACAGCACGCTTGCCGGCGCCCTGGCTGCAGTGAAACTGCACATCCCGCTGGCCCACGTCGAAGCGGGCCTGCGTTCGTTCAATCGGAACATGCCTGAAGAGGTTAACCGCGTTGTCGCCGACTGCGTCGCTGACTTACTGTTTGTTCCTACGACAACCGCCGCCGACAACCTGCTACGCGAGGGTGTCGACCCCACGAAAATCCATGCCGTCGGCGATGTGATGTATGACGCGGCACTACAGTTCGGCGAGCGATCGTCGTCAAAACAAAGTGTGGCTGATGTACTCGGCCTGAAATCTCGGGATTATGTGCTGGCGACCATCCACCGTGCCGAGAACACCGACCATGCCGACCGGCTGAACGCGATTTTTGGCGGTCTGTCGGATATTTCCGCTGAACTGCCTGTCGTATTGCCACTGCATCCACGGACTCGAAAGGTGCTCGTGGATTCCGGGTTGGAAACTCAATTGCCCGCATCGCTGATCCGGATAGAGCCGGTTAGCTATCAGGCAATGGTCGAACTCGAGCGCGAGGCACGTTTGATCGTGACCGATTCTGGGGGAATTCAAAAGGAGGCCTATTTTCATCGAACTCGCTGTGTCACGCTCCGCAACGAAACGGAATGGCCCGAACTGATCGCATTGGGTTGCAATCACCTGCTCCCGCCTCGCGACCGGCAGGCCGTCGTCTCCGGGATTCGGCACGCACTGGCCGCAGTGGACGATTGGTCGCCCGATGCAACCCTGTTTGGCGGGGGCCAAGCGTCGCGACGTATCGTCGAAGTACTCGAACATCGTTTGCTGGCCCCATGACGAACTCCCCCAACCCCCGATTGGCCGAATTCTGATCGATGTGCGGATTCGTTGGACTCCTGTTTTCACGTGGCATCGCATGCGATGGACGTTTGCTCGACCGGGCAATTGCCACCATCGCTCATCGCGGCCCCGACGATGACGGTGTCCTGCTGTCAAATGACGCTCGCGTTGCTCTGGCCCACCGCCGGTTGGCGATCCTCGACACCAGCGAGGCCGCGGCCCAACCGATGTCGACCGCGGACGGCCGATTTCACATCGTTTTCAACGGCGCAATTTATAACTACCTGGAATTGCGTGATGAGCTGCAATCGCTGGGCCATCATTTCCAATCCTCTGGAGATACGGAAGTGCTGCTGGCGGCGTTCGCCCAATGGGGCACAGAGTCCTTCGTGCGGCTGGTCGGCATGTTTGCGCTAGCGGTACTTGACACACAGCAGCGACGCGTGACGATCGCCCGCGACCAGTTCGGTATCAAGCCACTTTACTACAGTCGTTGGCGAGATGGCCTGGGTATCGCGTCCGAGATCAAAGCGCTACTCACATTGCCGGGCGTGGATCGCCACATCCAGCCACAGCGGCTTTACGACTATTTGCGGTTCGGCATGACCGATCACGGATCGGACACGCTGCTACGAGGTGTCAAGCAACTGCCGCCCGCGACATTCGTTACATTTTCGCTAGATGCCGATTCAATCGACGACGTCATCGAAACGCCCGCGGTCACATTTTGGCACCTGAACAGTGCCGATACCTCTGACTTTGCCTTTGAGGAAGCCGCACGCCGTTTGCGCGAACTGTTTCTGGAAAGCGTCGAATTACATTTACGGTCCGATGTCACCATCGGTGCCGCCCTGTCGGGAGGAACCGACTCCTCGGCGATCGTCAACGCAATCCGACACGTGAAGGGTGATCAATTTGAGTTGCATGCGGTTCGCTATCTGGCCGGCGACGCAGAATTCGACGAAAGGCATTGGGCCGACCGTGCGGCCGAGTCTTGTGATGCGAACGTGTACGATGTTACGGCAACGCCTGATCAATTATTGAATGAAATCGACGCGCTGATCGACCTACAGGACGAGCCGTTTGGCAGTACGAGCATCTACGCTCAGTACTGCGTCTTCCGTGCGGCGGACCGACATGGCATCAAAGTCATGCTGGACGGACAAGGCGCGGACGAAATTTTTGGTGGCTACCGATATTTTATCGCCGCGAGGCTAGCTTCGCTGCTGACACAAGGAAATGTGACCGCTGCGACAAAATTGTGGCTTCGCGCCAGCCGCCTGCCCGCCAGCGGCCAGTCGCCACCGGTTGGACGGCTGGCAGTTGGCATGCTGCTGCCCGATTGGATGCAGCCGGTTGCGGCTAAATTGGGCGGCTACAATCTGATGCCCCCGTGGCTCAAGGCCGATTGGTTTGCGGATCGCGGGGTTGTCGGCCAAGCGCCGCTCGACCGCACGGGCCCGAACTATTTACGATCACAATTGCTCCAGGCCACCAGGAAAACGACACTACCCATGTACTTGCGTTACGAAGATCGCAGTTCCATGGCGCACTCAATCGAAAGCCGTGTACCGTTTCTCACTCCGAAACTCGCACAGTTCGCGATGTCGTTGCCGGAGCAGTATCTCGTCAGCAGCGATGCTTCGTCGAAAGCCGTATTCCGCGAAGCAATGCGGGGCATCGTCCCCGATACGATTTTACAACGCCGCGATAAGATTGGATTTGCCACACCGGAGGCAAACTGGCTTGCCACGCTGAAGCCGTGGATCGACGAAACACTATCCAGCGACACCGGCAACGGAATTGCCGCGATCGATGCC
>JAYZEI010000137.1:0-15709 GCA_036337375.1 Planctomycetota bacterium
GAACTGCTGCTGGTGCAGCGCATGACCGGAATGCCGTGTTCCTGGCCAAGTCCCCGAAACATAAGCAGGTACAGATAATATCGTTCGGCATGTCGTCGTGGCATCGCATGATAATGGTAGAAATCCAGCACCATCGGCTTAACCTGCTTGGCAAAAGCGCCAAATTCATTCCAATTGGCCCGGTTGATGAAGATCGTCGGATGGTTGGGATCGGCCTTCTCAAAGACCCTTGCCTGCGACGCAAATAATGGGAAGGAACTGCTTCTGCGGCGGTCGGACATAAAATACCCAAAGACGGCGGGATCGTCTCTTAACTTGGAAGCCTCATTCAGCGTCGCCTGATCGCCGCCGAGCTGGACCATTAAACCGTGCTTGCGGCAGACGTCCAGCATATTGATTCCTCCCTCGACCGTGTTGAAGCCGTTGCTGACGACGAATTTGGCCATTTCGTCGTGGTACTTCGGATCCTTCGGCCAGTTGGCATGTGCCATCATGACGATGGTGGGCATGCGATAGCGGACCTTGACCTGTGGTGGCGATGCCGGCTGTTCGTCCGCGACCGCCGTAACAGCCGACGGTGACGCCACCGCGACAACAACAGCCAGTATCAAGCAACTCGTTACTCGGTGAATCATCATCTGATCTTCTCCACGACGGTAAATATGAGCGGCAAGCCACGGTTCCCGTTTGACTACCCCCAACATTAACGACGCAGTAGCCATAAAAAAAGGGAAAAAGTTGCGGCAACAAACACTCCAGGCGACCGAAAGCCGCAAAATGCCGCAGTTTAATGGTCTCCAGCGGCGGCCCGGCAGGGACCAACCAAAGAAAATCGTTTCCAGAGCCCAAAGCCCGTTCCTGTGGCTACTAAGCGGTGCGAATCCGCAAATCGCAATTTAACATGTGCGCGATCAGCGCGACGCGAGCCCACATGCCGTTCTCGACCTGCTCCCAGTAACGACTGCGGGGGTCCCGATCGACCGACACAGGAATCTCACTGCGGCGAGGTAGCGGGTGCAGAATCGCACAATTTGCCTTCATCATGCCCAGCCGTTCTTTGGTCAAAGAGTAGCGTTCATAATCGACCTCACCCACCGGGAACTGGTCGTCGTACTCGTCCTGGATTCGCGTCATATAAATGGCGTCGGCATCACGGATAAAGTCATCCATGTTTTCGCTTTCGCGGACGGTAACGCCTTTTTCGCTCAAGTACTGCTGCATCTCGTCGGTGATGCTCATCTGAGCGGGACCGGCCAGATCAATCTGCACATCGTCGTAATGCGCAAACAGGTGAATGAACGCGCGGGCAGCGCGGCCCCGCGCCAAATCGCCAACGATCAAAACGCGACGGCCATCGACCCCACCCTTGCGGCCGAATTCGCGCTGCAAGGTATACACATCGAGAATCCCCTGCGTCGGATGCTGCTCCATGCCCGATCCGGCGCTGATGATATGTTTCGATACTTCGGACTGCATCAGCCGCTCCACACACTTGGCCGCAAAGCCGGCATCCGGATGGCGAATGACAATCAGGTCGTTGTACATCGCGAACGTTTGGACGCTGTCCAGCGGGGATTCGCCCTTCGATTCGGAAGAAGTACTCGGCTGGTTGATGTGGACGCACGACAGTCCTAGTAGAGTTGCCGCCGCGTGAAACGAAAGAAACGTCCGTGTCGAGGGCTGCACGAAATACAACAAGGCGCGACGATTGGGGAGACACTCTTTAAGGAACGTCGCGCCAAGTCGGCTGGCGTATAGATTGCGGGCTTTGTCGGCCGTTTCAAACAGCCGATCGAGCAGCGGTCGCGAAAGCTGCTCCGTATAGATCAAATGCAATAACCGTTCGCCGGTCTGCATCAACCGCATCTGCGAATCAATCGGGCGGTCCGACATGCCGATCACCGAACTCATTGTTTCGTCCTTTTTCGTTTCGTCCTTTTTAGTTTCGGCCCTTTTCGTTTCGTCCCTTTTCTGCTGACAGACCGATCCGGGCTATCGCCCTTTAGTCTAGCAGAGTGCAAAGGTCTGCTGAACCGGCGGGTGGAACTCGGATTGCGTGTTGTGGATTAAGAAATTACTATGCCCGATCTCCAATTCGCGATCTCACATGCACAATTCAAAGTGTCTTTGATAATTGATGGCTACAATTTGATCTACGCGGCGGGCATCGTCTCGGGCAGCGACGGACCTGCGAACCTCGAGCGATCTCGAGCGGCTTTGTTGGGTTTTCTGGCCGAATCGGTCGAGCCAAAACAGCTGCCGCGGACCACCGTCGTTTTCGACGCGGGGCCTCACGCGCCGCGCGGACTGCCGCGGACATGGACGTACCGCAAAATGACCATTCGATTCGCCACCGGGTACGAAAGTGCCGATGATTTGATCGAGGAGCTCATCCAAACCGACACCGCTCCACGGCAGCTGATTCTGGTCTCCAGCGACCATCGACTGCAGCGGGCGGCCCGCCGCCGCCGTGCGACATCGGTCGATAGTGATCGCTGGTACCAAGAGACGATCCGCAACCGCCGGTTTCGACACCACGCTGATGACGACGACACCGCCAAGCCGGTGACACGGCCGTCCGAAGGCGAAGTCGCCCGCTGGGTCGAGCAGTTCGCCACAGACGAGCCGTCGCTGCGTGAACCGTCCTTTGATAACCCTTTTCCGCCGGGTTATGCAGAAGACGTGACCGACCAGTAGGATGGCCGTCGCCAGAATCGCAAGATCAGTACCGCATCACGCGGCGCAACAACCAACCACCCCAGATCAGCAGCACGACGTTTCCCAGCCAAACTGTGTACGGCGGCGCGGCGCCCGATTTGGCTCGGTCGACGGCAACCATCAGCAGCGGATAGTAAACGATCAATATCGGCAGAAAGCACAAAAAGAACGTCGTCCAAAATTCACCGTGCCGCCGCCGAATTGCCAACGGCGCGCCGACCGCAACGAAACACAAGCAGCTGAAGCCGGCAGCCCAACGACGATGTGGCTCGGTGCGGAGACGAAAAAGTGTCCGCCGGTCCCCGGCGAGTTGTTTTTTGCGATCGGCCCAGTCCGACCCGGTCAGAGCATCGAATTCGCCCGTCAGAATTTCGAACCCCGCGCGGGTGGCAACTTGCTGTTCCCGGTGTTCGATTTGGTCGATTTGGTTGCGGGTCGCCTGCGGAATTTCGGACATCGCCATTTCGGACGGACTGCCGCCGGAGCGGTCTTTCTTGCCGGCGCCGCTCAACGGCAACACGCGCTCAATTGTGCCCCGAAAGTCGCCGCTAAATTCGCCACCGCTACCACTGCTGTTGTGCAGAACGATGGTTAGCGTATCTGCGTTCGGATCGGCTCGCAGCTCGGCCCACTCGGCGCGAACGACGATGTTCGGGCGATCGCCCCTTTGTCGAAATGTAAATGTCGGCCCGATCAAGCGACGATCTTGCACGTCTTTGACATTGATCGAAAACTGAGACGACGCGTACGAACGTTGCGTCTTGAGCGTGCGATATGCGATTTCCTCAATCGACTCGGTAACAATCTGCTTGATACCTTCGCGCCCCCAGGAAACGGCAAGGTCGTTGAGCCACACGGCCGCAAAACTGAGCAGAATGACGCCCACATAACAGGGCCAAAGGACGCTCCAAGGCGAAATGCCCAGCGACTTCATGGCAACAATTTCGTTTCTGGCCGAAAGACAGCCGAATACCACACAGCTGGCGAAGAGTATTGTGGCCGGCACCGCGAGCCGCAGCGCATCCGGCAGCAGGTAGGGCATGATCTGTAAAATCTGCCAGGTGCCGACGCCTTGCGTCACCGCTTGCCGCATGACGCCAACCGAGAGCATAAAAACCGTCATACCGCCCAACGATAATAGAAACACGCCGAACAGCTGAAACAAGACATAGCGGGTGAGGCAATGCATAGCGGGCAACTTCCTTGCTCGCGGTATCATATTGTAATCGCCGGCGACCGCCCTACCCCATTGTGCGAACGTTGGCTCCCGCCGCAACTCCGCACGGAGCGCCTGGACGGAGCGCCTGGACGGAGCGCCTGGACGGAGTGCTTGGACGGAGCGACCGGACGGTCGGTTTGTGTGCGGACGGCCTCCGCCCAGCCGGCATCAAAACAAATCGACGTGTGAGTCGCTAGGCCGATCGTTCTTTCTGTGCCGCTTTATGGCGGCGACCACGGACGAAATACCCCGGCAATGATGGCGGATTGCCTGCTCGAAGTTTTGTTCGTTAATCGCGGACTCGGCAGCCCGTTCAATTTCGGCCAACTGGTCCCAATCCACATTCAGGCCAACGCCGCCGGCCGTCTCGCGAAGTTCGCGGCACACGCCGCCCAGTTCGGACGCGATGGCCCGGTTCGGCTCGCAGTTATAAGTGCGGTGCGGCCCCCTTCCCAGGATCGGAATCGGGGGCGCTCCGTCTTCGATCGGTTCTGCTTTATCAAACCGCTGCAAAACTGCAACGATCGCACAGACGACCGCCACCATTCCGCAGAGGATGCTGGGCGTGCGGATACCGGGTATCCGCGCTTCGAGCATAAACATACCGGCGGCGGCAATCAAACAAACGGCGGATATCGCCCAAAGAATCCGGCCGGTTCGGCTGCCGTCAACATCCTCATCATCAACGTCGATCGTGGCTACTGGTGAACCATCGACCCGAACCACCGTGGCCGTGATATTGTCTGGACCACCGCGTAGATTTGCCAAATCGACCAGTACCCGCACAGCCTGATCCGGCGGCAACGACCCGATGATCGCGCCCAGTTCTTGGTCTTTAACGGGACCGGTCAGCCCGTCGCTACAAAGCAGGAAAGTGTCTCCCGGAGCAACCGCGAAAGGGCCTTCGAGATCGACTTGCACATTTTTGTTCGGGCCGAGCGAACGCGTGATGATATTCTTGGGCAAGTTGATTTCGGAATCTTCGCCCGACACTTTGCCGGCGGCGCGCATTTCCCAAACCAGACTATGATCAAACGTTAGTTGGTCCAGCATGCCGCGGCGCAGCCGGTAAACGCGGCTGTCGCCCACATGGCCGCAGATCGCGCCCTGCGGTACCAGCAACAGCGAACTGCAGGTAGTCCCCATGCCTTGAAAGCCGACATCGGTTTGCCCCTTTTCATGAATTTTGGCATTCGCTTCGATAATCGCTTGTCGCAGCGCCTCGTGCGGGCTGGTGTCGAGCAGCTTTGTGTACGACAGAATGATACCGTCCGCCGCTAGCTTGCTGGCGAGTTCGCCCGCCGCGTGGGCACCCATGCCGTCGGCAACTACAAACAGATGACCTCGCTTTTCCCAATACTCGTGGTCGTCGGCGACCATCGTATTAAAAGCGTCCTGATTGTTCGCCCGGCGCATACCTATATCGGTAATGCTGGCATATTGAATACACCGGTCTGCGCTGCGGTTTTCATCTGCCATAGGCTGATTCTGCCTTCGCTGGAACACCCATTCTAACCGCTAGCAAAAACTGCGACCAGTCGGTAATGCCGCAGATGATAACGACCTAGCTTGCGGCAAGGTGACTCAATATACTCTCGCCCCCTCTCCCGTCCCTATCTGTCGTGGCATCAACTGCGACTCCAAAAACCGAGTGAATGGAACCGCGTGAAATGTACATCACCTCGCGACAGCCTGTCGGTCTGATGCTACTGCTCGCGGCCTGTGCACTCAGTAGCGGCTGCGTACAACGCCGCTTGACGATCAATTCAAACCCGCCCGGCGCGCTGGTTCGCGTCGACGACGAAGACATTGGCGTAACGCCGGTGTCAACGAATTTCGTTTATTACGGTACCCGCAAAATACAGCTGATCAAACCGGGTTTCGAAACACTGACGGTTCTGCAGCGGATCAAAGCGCCCTGGTACGAGTTGCCGGGAATCGATTTTTTTAGCGAACATTTCTCGCCGACTGAAATCCGCGACGAACGCAAACTTTACTACGAACTAAAGCCGGCCGCCATTGTGCCAAATGATCAGTTGCTGCAGCGGGCCGATAAATTGCGCCAAAGCGCGCGGGCCGGCGGCGTTGTGTTGCCCCGGCAGCAACCCGTTCCCGGTTCGCCGCTGCCGATACCCTCGCCGTAGGACTCGCCTTCACTATCCGGCTGTGAAAGGGCCGCTCTCAGCCGAGTCCCACCACCCGGCGAGCGATGGCCTTTTAAAGGTGCGTGTAAAACCTCTGGCGGCCTCGGCAGGAAAATACTGCTAAAACGGTTCGCGCCAATTCGACCGCGGCTCGAGTTCTTCACGCCACGACTGATGCGGCGGTTCGACAATTTTGAAATTAGGATACTTGGTATTGTCGCCGCGGCCGAAGATGATGCGACTTGGATCGCGAGCAAGTTTATCACTGAGCACGCGGACGTCGTTGACGATCGGGCGAATATCGCGAGCCAGTTGTTCGACGCGGACGACCGTGTTGTTGACGTTGTTGTAGAGTTCAGGGTTATTGATGAACTGGCCGAGCGATCCTTCTTGACTGTTGATTTTTTCCGTGAACTGAACGAGTTGCCCCATAACCTCTTCAAATTGCGCGACGCTGCTTTCGACTTGATTGACGATGTCCCCGCCGCGTTCGCCCAGCGGACCTGTTATTCCTTCAAGATTTTGCAGGTTCTGATCCGCGCGGGTCGCGGCTTGGCGGACGACCTTCATGGTTTCCTGAGTCTCCTGAATGGCCAGCGGCAACTGTTCGAGACTTTGCCGCAGTTTTTCGCGCAGTTCGTCTTGTTTCAAAACGTCGTTGACCTGTGTCATCGCCATGTTGACGCTCGTCAGCGCTTCTTCGGCTTTGTTCCACACGCGGCGCAACTGATCCTCGTCCGTCTGTCCGAAGGCTGCGTTGATCCGGTTGGCGAGTCGGCGAACTTCGTTACCCGCTCCGGTCATCGACTGGAGCGTATCGCGCAAATCGCCCTCCAAACTGCTGAGCACCTCCAGCGGTTCGGATCGGGCGATGCCTGTCAACGGCTTTGACGCATCGCCACCCTGGATCAATTTCTTGCCGATACTACCGACGCTGGGTACGAACTCCAGAGACTTGTCACCGAGCAACGAATCGTTGCTAATCCGGCAAATCTCGTGATCCCACAATTCTCGACCTTCGTCGATCTGAAGTGTGACGATGACGTCGGACGAGCCTTGGGCAAAATCCACTTTCTGCACACGTCCGATCAAAATGCCACTTTTACGGACGGGTGTACCTTCCATGACGCCCGGCGCGGACGGAAATTTGACGTAGATCGTCCTGCCTGGCTTGAAGAACACCGGAGCATCCCCAAACAAAACGATCAAAATTGCCGTTAACAACAGCGCGGAGACAACGACAATGCCTACCCGCGCTTGTAACACTCGTTCGTCCATCAAGGAAAATTACCCGTGTTCGGTTGTCCGGTCACGTGACGCCCTATCCCCTCGGCCCCCACCTCCGTTCATCATCTCGCGGATCCGTACACCGGCTTCGCCGTGGATGAATTGCATAACGCGGTGGTCGTTACAAGTCGCCATTTCATCCGGAGGCCCGTCGTACAGAATCTGCGGTTCGTCGTTATCGAGCCGCGATAAGGGATACAACATGATGACGCGGTCGGCGACTTTTCGCGTTGTTCGCATGTCGTGAGTCACGACGATGCTGGTCACCGTGCGTGCCGATTTCGTCCTCAGTATCAATTCGTTAATGACATCGCTCATAATCGGGTCCAGGCCGGTTGTCGGCTCGTCGTACAACATCAGTTCCGGCTCCAACGCCAGCGCCCGGGCCAGTCCGACGCGCTTTCGCATACCGCCGGAAAGTTCGGCAGGCTTCTTGGTAAAAACCGAATCGGGCAGGCCGACTTCGGACAACCGATCCAAGACAATTTCATGGATTTCCGTCCCGGTTTTTTGAGAATGTTGTCGTAATGGAAACGCAATATTTTGTGCAACCGTCATGCTGTCGAACAACGCCGCGCCCTGAAAAACAAAACCGAATCTTACCCGCTGGGCCGCCAGTTCCTTCTCGCGCATCTGCGAAAGTTCGCGCCCGTCCAGCAGCACTTTGCCTCGTGTGGGCTTGATCAGACCAATCAACGCTTTCATCAACACGGTTTTTCCGCAACCACTTTCGCCAATGATGGCCAATGTTTGGCCACGCGGCAATTGAAAGCCGATGTCGCTCAGCACACGCTGCGTGCCGAAAGCGATGTGCAGCGAACGAACTTCGACTAGCTTTTCGTCGGTTGAAATAGCTTCCATTTAATTTACCGCGATCCATGCCCGACGCGATCATCCGGCCAAGTTGTGCGCCTGCGGCCAAACCAAATCATGCACCGTGTTCAACAGGATTCCCAGCAGCAGATCCAGCATGATGATCACAACAAACGAATATACAAATGCCGCAGTCGCCGCCCGCCCCACCCCTTCTGCGCCGGGGTCGCAGTTAAAACCGCGATAACATCCCAGCAGCGCAATTGCGCAGCCAAAAAACAGGCTCTTAAAGATTCCCGTGAACAGATCGTAGAGTCCGACGAACTGTTGTGTATTGTGCCAATAATGGAAGGTATCAACGTCAAAAAAGAAAATGCTGTAAAAAGCGCCGCCAACGACACCCATAAAATTTGCCACGACGGTCAGTGCGGGAATCAGGCACAGGCAAGCCAACAAACGCGGTACGACCAAATAATGAATCGGGTTCGCGCCCATGCTAGCCAACGCATCGATTTGTTCCGTCACCCGCATCGTGCCAAGTTCGGCGGCAATCGAACTGCCAACGCGGCCCGCCAACATCGTGCCCGCCAGGACGGGACCGAGTTCTGTGACCAACGACATATTGATCACCGCACCCAATCGCGTTTCGAGCCCCAACTTGGCAAACTGTGAGTGGCTTTGAACCGCCAGCACCATGCCAATGAACGTCCCCGTCAAGGCTACAACCGGCAAGCTGCGAACACCTACCTGGTAGAAATTCGGTAGTAACGTTTCCTTGCGCGGCAAGCGAAACAAAAGCCACGCAATTGTCCTGCCGACAAAAATCCCGAATTCGCCAATCGCCGTGATCCCGTTGATCGTCACCGCACCGATATCTGCGATCCAGTCGACAATCCATTCGAGCAATCGGGCGACCGGGCCGGAACGGCGCGGCAAGCTGAGATCAGTACCTGTGGCCATTGTGTTTGCGGTCAACCAAGTTGAAAAATAAATGAAATCCGCCGCGCGTTTGCTAGCACCGACTGCGGGCAATCCATACAGCACGCCATCTCTAATTTCGACCGCGAAGGCTTACGGCTTGAAGAAAGATTGCCGGTAACAGAAGCGTGAGAATTTACGCAAGAAAGATAACGACGTTTTTCAACGGGTTCCGACCTCGGTCGGCAACTCGCCCACGACGGGAGATACCAGCAGCAACCGCGTCGATTCATCCGTAGGCGGCAGCATCACGAGACCGCCACTGAGGCAACAAATTTCGTCAACGGGCATCGACGCACTGCGGACCTGCTAGCGCAGACCTGCTAGCGCGGCAATCCCGGAAAACACGCGGATCGACAAAACGCCACCGCAATTCAAGAGTATGTCCCGAACCGGATCAGTCGTCCGCCGGCGGTTGTTCTGCGTCCTTCGATTCGCCCGCAACGGCGCCGACCGGTTCGGCTTGCGACGGCTCCTCGCGGGCTTCGCCGCGGAAATCGAGCCGCTTAATCTTGCCGGACTTTTCCTTGTCCCTAATGCCGTCCACCACGATGGTATCCATCCCTTGGAACGCGCCACGGAGCAACTCTTCCGACAACGGATCTTCAACACGATTTTCGATAGCTCGCCGCAATGGTCGAGCTCCATAATCAAGATCCTTGCAGGCGACCGTGATCAGAAATTCCTTGGCGTCGTCGGACAACACCAACTCGAAACCGCGTTCCTTAAGCCGGCCGCGGACATGAGCCACCTCGAATTCGATAACCTGTTTGAGATCTTCCTTTGTCAGGTGGCGGAAGATGATCGTATCATCGACGCGGTTGAGAAATTCGGGCCGGAAGACCTTTTCGATCTCGTCGGTGACGCGATCCTTCATGCTATCGTAAGAGGCGTCGCCATCGGGTCGTTGAAAACCAACTGCCGCCTCGTTCTTGATGGCGCCGGCACCCGCGTTGGTCGTCATGATCAGGATCGTATTGCGAAAATCGACATTGCGGCCAAAGCTGTCAGTCAGCCGGCCTTCTTCCATTACCTGCAACAGCATATTGAAGACGTCGGGGTGCGCCTTTTCGATTTCGTCCAGCAGTACGACCGCATAGGGTCGTCGGCGGATTTTTTCAGTCAACTGGCCGCCTTCTTCAAAGCCGACGTAGCCCGGAGGCGCACCGATCAGGCGACTGACATTGTGCTTCTCCATATACTCGCTCATGTCGATCTGGATCAGCGCATCCTGATCGCCAAACATGAATTCGGCCAGCGCTTTCGCCAGCAATGTTTTACCTACGCCCGTCGGACCCGCGAAGACGAAACAGCCGGTCGGCCGCTTAGGATCTTTGAGGCCGCTGCGACTGCGGCGGACCGCTTTCGAGATCGCCTTGACCGCCTCCGCCTGGCTAACGACGCGCTTATGCAGCTCTTTTTCCATTTCCATTAGCCGCATGCTGTCTTCGGTGGTCATCCGTGTGAGCGGTATGCCGGTCATCTTCGAAACGACTTCGGCGATGACTTCCTCGTCCACCACACCGTCGGTTTCCCGCGATTTTTCTCGCCATTCGTGGGTGATGTTTTGTTTCTTCTTTTTCAGTTTGTCGGCCAGATCGCGCAACTTGGCGGCTTTTTCGAAATCCTGGTTGGCAACGGCTTCTTCTTTGTCCTTGTTGAGTTGTTCGACCTCTTCGTCGATATCCTTCAAGTCCGGCGGTCTCGTCATCGTCTTGAGCCTTACGCGAGCGCCGGCTTCGTCGATCACGTCGATCGCCTTATCCGGAAGGCAGCGACCGGTGATGTAGCGGTCGGACAGTTCGACGGCCGATTCGACAGCGTCGTCGGTGATCTGCACGCGATGATGTTGCTCGTAGCGGTCGCGGAGACCCTTGAGGATTTGGACCGTTTCATCTTTCGAAGTCGGCTCGATGATGACCTCTTGGAATCGTCGGGCCAACGCCGCGTCCTTTTCGATGTACTTGCGGTACTCGTCCATCGTCGTGGCGCCGATGCACTGAATTTCGCCGCGTGCCAACGCCGGCTTCAAAACGTTCGACGCATCGATTGCGCCTTCTGCGCCGCCCGCACCGACCAGCGTATGCAGCTCGTCGATAAACAAAATTGTGTTCTTTGCGCGGCGAACTTCGTTCATGACCGCCTTGATCCGCTCTTCGAATTGGCCGCGGTACTTCGTGCCGGCGACCATCATTGCCAAGTCCAGCACCACGATCCGCCGGTCACAGAGCAGTTCCGGCACATCGCCCGAAATAACGCGCTGGGCGAACCCTTCGACGATCGCCGTCTTGCCAACCCCCGCCTCTCCGAGCAGCACGGGATTGTTCTTGGTGCGGCGGCAGAGGATTTGGATGGCGCGTTCGATTTCGTCGGCGCGGCCGATAACCGGATCGAGCTTCTCTTGCTTGGCCAGTTCCGTAAGATCACGGCCAAAACTGTCGAGAGCCGGGGTTTTGGATTTTCCGCTCTTGCCGCCGCTGGACGGTTCGCGCTCGCTGCTGCCGCGTTCCGAGACTTCGCCGGCTTCCAGTCCGTGACCCAGCAGGTTGAGCACCTCTTCGCGCACTTCTTCGAGCTTGAGGCCCAGGTTCATCAAAACCTGTGCGGCGACGCCTTCCAGTTCGCGCAGCAGACCGAGCAGGATATGCTCGGTGCCGACGTAGTTGTGATTCAGATTCCGCGCTTCCTCCATTGAATATTCGATGACCTTCTTGGCCCGGGGCGTTTGCGGCAGCTTGCCCATGGTGACCATGTCCGGCCCGCTCTGGACGAGCTTTTCCACTTCGAGACGAATCTTGCGCAGATCGACATCGAGATTCTTCAAGACGTTGGCGGCGACCCCGCTGCCCTCTTTGATGAGGCCCAGCAGGATGTGCTCGGTGCCAATGTATTCATGGTTGAATCGCTGCGCTTCCTGGTTGGCAAGCTGCATCACTTTGCGGGCGCGATCGGTAAATCTTTCGTACATCTTTCTCTTTCTCCAAATGCCTCCGGCGCGGGTGATCGGAAGCCCCCGCCGTACGTCACCTCATTTCATCCATTCGACATTGTTCGCAACTTCCCAACTCAGTCAACCATAACCGGGCGATCCCCGGGTGTGGGATAACAACCGACGCCGCTTGCGCAAACTCCGATTGGGAAGTTCCCGCTCTCGACCCTGCAAGAAAACCGCCGAACCGCCCGTATCGTTCGCGACAGACAGGCCGGCAGCCAAAGGCCACGGAATTGTAACTCGCAATTCGGGACGAGGCAAGGCAAGTATAGATACTGCCTGGATTTAGGTTTCGAAACTCGTGTTTCAACCGCGCAGCGCTGCAATAAGACTACACCCGTCGATTTACAAATTCATTCACCAGCTTCGCCCAGCGCCCCAACGACAGTCAAAATTGAAACGAGCATCACCGTCAGTAGGGGCTATGCGAACAGTTCTGATTGGACACACTAGTTGGACAGTGCCATTTCTGCCAGCTCCGAGGTCCCGCCCGAACCCCGTCGCTGCGTCCTCCGACTAGTGCGATTATGAAAGAAAAGACGGACAAAGCTGGGAGCCATGCCGGCCTCTATCGCGTCTTAGACGCCGCGGCCAATCGTGCGGGGGAAGGCCTCCGCGTGATGGACGATTTTGCGCGGTTCGTGCTCGACGATTTGCATCTGACCGGAAGGTGTAAAGCGCTGCGGCACGAATTGACGGCGGCGCTCGGCGATATTGCCTGGCCCGCGCGGCTCGCGGCCCGCGCAACGCCGCACGATGTTGGCGCGCAATTGACGGCGGACGGGGAAAAATCACGCGAGGACCTGGCCGCAGTGCTCTCGGCTAGCGCCGTCCGCGCCCAACAGTCGCTGCGCAGTCTCGAGGAATACTCCAAAATCATCTCCGCCGATATCGCGGCGAGATTTGAGTCATTACGCTACCAGAGTTATACGCTCGCGGCCGCCCTCGAAATCACGCGAAACAGCATTCAGCACCTGGAATCGGTGCGGCTTTACGTAATCGTCGATGGCCGCTCGTCGTTGGCCGAGTTTAAAACGTTAATCGGTGACTTGGTTGCTGGAGGTGCCAGCGCAATCCAACTGCGAGACAAGCAACTCGATGACCGCACGCTGCTCGACCGCGCGCGGCAACTCCGTGAATTGACCCGCGGCACTTCGACACTGTTCATCATGAATGATCGGCCCGATCTCGCCGTACTGGCGCGGGCAGACGGCGTGCATGTCGGACAACAGGAACTCGCCGTTCGAGAAGTCCGCGCGATCGTGGGAGCCTCTGCCGTCGTCGGCGTCTCGACGCATAACATCGAGCAGGCACGTCGGGCCGTCATGGACGGAGCAAACTACATCGGCGTGGGCCCGACGTTTTCGTCAAAGACGAAGCACTTCGACGAATTCGCCGGCACCGAACTGCTCTCGCAGGTCGCCGACAACGTCAGCCTGCCCGCTTTTGCAATCGGCGGCATCTGTGCGGATAACCTCCCAGATGTGTTGGCGACAGGGATGGTGCGGATCGCGGTCGGCAGCGCAGTCACGAACGCCGAATCCCCCCGCACAGCCGTTGAACAGTTCAACGGGGCAATCGAAGCAGTGCGAAACGAGCCCGACGATGCTTCCCTCTACTCGGCCAAATAATCTCGCAAGTCGTCCGCCCGATTGGCGGAGACTTCCCACACAGTGCCGTCGCCGACTCCGGTCTTGCGAAAGTACTTACAGCCAAACAGGAATTCAGCGAGTTGTTCACCGGGCAAAGAAAACGCTTCTGTAAATGCTGCGGATAGATTGTTCTGGCTCTGCGGATTGCTGCGTACCTGCTCACAGACCCAGCGAACGAGTTGTTTTTCCGACAGCGGCATAGCGGACTCCCCTAATTACCGAGGTGCCTGCTGGCAGGTGACGGTCGTTTCGTTACGACAGACACCAATAACCACGGACGGACGGCGCCGACCCCCCTACCACACGACTACAGTTTCGACGCCACAAAGCGGGCCCAAATTTTCAGAAAAGCCTGCTCTTCCAGCGGCTTGTCCGGTTGGCCGTAGACCTGCCTGAGATTTTCCCAGGGGGCGACCGCGGAATTGCGCAATTCGGTCGTCAGTTTGGCCAGCTTGTCCGGATTTGTGGCGAGCGCTTCGACCAACGACCAGGCGGTCGCGTATTCGGCAACTTCCATTGACTCGGTGTTGTAGGCCAGCACGTTTTGCACTGAAGCGATCTTCCTCGCCGCAAATAGTCCCCTGACGATCTGCGTCCAGGGCGTAATGCCGCGGGCCAGTTCGCGTTCGGTGTAACCGGACGTGACCATCACGGTCGGGCTACCGAACGCCATGACTTCGGCGAGATCCCCGAAACCCGTCGCAATCGCGTCCGGCGCTTCGTAACGACTGAGTTGCCGCATGTATTGAAAACCAACGGCAAATGCGACGCCGCGGCCCGCCCGCTCTTCGCTCATTTCTTCCAGGCAGACGCTGTAGACGCCCCGCAGAAAAAATGACGATGATTTGAGCATCCGCGACTCAATGTCGCCTTCAGCGACCTGCTGGAACAT
Source organism: Planctomycetota bacterium (assembly GCA_036337375.1). Taxonomy (GTDB): domain Bacteria; phylum Planctomycetota; class Planctomycetia; order Pirellulales; family UBA7805; genus JAYZEI01. The sequence continues at coordinate 14,696 of JAYZEI010000137.1, forward strand.
GACGCCATCTTCGCGGAGCACTTTAAAAAGGGTCTTGACCCAATACTCGTATTCGGGCCGAGTCTTGAGCAGGGCGATATTGGCGGCGCGACGATCGACGCCCGAGGCGATTGGCTCGGGGAACCGCCTGGCAAGTTTTCCCTCTAGTTTTGAAATGAGCGGTAGGAACTTCGCCGCCGTGTCTTTGGCAGCGACCAGCGTGATGTGTTTTGTCCGATTCCGCTGCAAGTCGACGCCACACTGTTTCATTGTGCGTTCAACTTGTTTTTCGGTGCGGCCGAACATGGCATCAAATCGAGGTCCGATCTCCGGTTTCGGCGCATCGTCCGGTTTTGCCGCGTCCGGCTTGGCGGGCTTCTGATTGTCCGGCTTCTCGCCCTTGGGCGGCGGGCCTTCCGGCTTCGCGCCGGGTTTCTCGAGACTCCTAAGCGCTTCGAAATGTTTGTCGTTAAAGCCGAGTTTCCCGAGACGGCCTTTCATCGTCGCGTCAATCTTAAACGACAGCCCGCGGTCTTTGATTATTTCGACGATCTCGTCGTGTGATTTTCCCTGGCTCTTGTGAAATCGGATTTCCAGAAATGTAATTGGCCGTGCATCCGCGATTGCGGCGGAAAAAAGAATGGGAGCAACCACCGCAACAACCAACAAACGTTTAGCAAATCGACCCAGCATGATCGAATCTCCTAAGAAAGGCGGGCAAGACGATAGCACATGGCTTCAGGCTACCATGTCGCGACGGGCGAATAAAGTAGAAAGCTGCGTTTATCCGAACAAATTGCACGAGCGCCTTCGGGATATCGTACTTCGTTTGTTGCCCGTTGCCGCATCGACACGGTTCTGTCTTTGCCGCCCGCAGACTTGGGGTGCGTAAGCGGACCGCCGAATTCGGCCTCCCGCCGGGTGCCGTTGCCCTCGGGCAGCGGTTTTCCGATGGTGCAGACCGTGCCCCAATTTTACGAGCTTTGACAATGAGCGTAGAGCGCAACCCCCGGAAGAAATCACGGAGGGAAGCCT
>JAYZEI010000138.1:0-9077 GCA_036337375.1 Planctomycetota bacterium
TGCCGCGGCGCTGCTCGACACGCTCGACGACGAACAGCGCAAGGTGTGTCAATTACCCTATGACACGGATAAGCGCGTCGATTGGCACTTCATTCCGAAAAAGGAACGCAAAGGATTGATCGTTCGCAAAATGGACAAAAAACAGCGCAAGGCGGGCTTTGCGTTATTGCGGTCGGCACTGAGCAAGTCCGGCTACGACAAGTCGCGTAAAATCATGGAACTCGAATCAATCCTGGCCGAATTCGAGGGTAAGAAAGCAAGATTTGATCGCGACCCGGAAAAATACTATTTTACCGTTTTCGGTTCCCCCCAGGCGGACAAGCGTTGGGGCCTGAGTTTCGAGGGCCATCACGTCTCCTTAAACTTCGTGGTCGAAGGTGATGAAGTAATCTCTTCCACGCCGCAATTTTTCGCCACCAACCCCGGCGTCGTCAAAAATGAAACCAAGACGGGCATTGCAGTCGGCACGCGGGTGTTGGCCAAGGAAGAACTGCTGGCATTCGACCTCGTGCGCTCGTTCGACGACAAGCAGCGAGGAGCGGCCGTAATCGCTGAAAAAGCGCCTCGCGAAATTCGTAATGCCGGCGCGCCGCAACCCCCGACAGAGCCGGCAGCGGGAATCGAAGCCGGTCAGCTCAACAAAAGCCAGCGGAAGACGCTGCACGCCCTAATCGAAGAGTACTGCTCCGCGATGCCTTACGACGTCGCGGAACAACGCCTGGCCGCGATCGAAAAGGCGGGGTGGAACAAGATTCATTTTGCCTGGGCGGGCCCGCTCAAAGAGGGCATTGGCCATTACTACCGCGTTCAGGGGCCGACGTTCTTGATCGAATTCGTCAATACGCAACCGGATGCCGCCGGCAATCCCGCCAATCACATTCACTGTGTCTGGCGCGACATGCACGGCGACTTTGCAATGCCCATCAAGAAAGGCTAGTGACAGAGGCTTGAAGCCTCCGCTCAGGCAACGTCGGAAAGAGCAAGAGCCACATTCGCCACACGCGGTGTAAGAATCGGCCCTTCACCGCGCCGACCGTGTTCGGCGCCGCCACTAATCACAGCCTGAAAGCCCGTAAAACTTCGCTGCCGTCGCGCCGAAGATGCTTTGGCGTTCCGATTCACTGATCGGACCGAGTACTTCGACCAGTGCATCGTGAACCTGGTTGTAGCTGGCGGCCAACTCGCAAACAGGCCAGTCCGAGCCGAACATGAGTCGATCCGGGCCGAACAGTTCCAGGGCAGGTTCGACGTAAGGCCGCAGGTCCGCGGGCTTCCAATGCTGCCAATCCGCCTCGGTTACCATGCCGGATAGCTTGCAGTGGATGTTCGCGCAGCCGGCCGCCGCCTTAAAATTGTCAATCCAATTATCGGTCCGCTGGCCTTTGATCTCCGGCTTTGCTAGGTGATCTATCACCATCGGTAAAGCAGGCAATTGCTGCGACAGCGCCGCGGCGTGCCGCAGGTGCTTAACGTAAAACAGTAAATCGAACGGCACGCCGTGTTTTTCAAGCACCTTCAAACCGCGCAGCACATCGTCGCGGATGATGAAATCGTCGTCCGGCTCGTCCTGCGTAATGTGCCGGATGCCGACAAACTTGGGGTGGTCCCTGAATTCAAGCAACTGCTCTTCACAAGCATCGCTGGCCAGATCGACCCAACCGACGACACCGGCAATGAAGTCGTTTGCCTCCGCCAACCCAAGCGACCAACGGTTCTCTTCGACGCTGTGCTGAGTCTGCACGAGGACTGTTTTTTCGACGCCTGCGCCGTCGATCAACGGCTTCAAATCGCCCGGCAGAAAAGTGCGGCAAATCGCCTCCATGCCCGGATTCTCCTGCCAAGCGTAATCGAAGCGGGAATCACTGCGGTCCCAAAAATGCTGATGTGCATCGATGATTGTCGGCATCGTTCTTCTCCGTGTCCCCGCGGCAAGTTTCAACTTACGTCGATTATCGCCTTAATCGCGCCTGTCTCCGGCCGGGTATACTTCTCAAATTCACCGACGACATCATCAAATTCCAAATGATGCGTAATCCACGGCGTCGTATTGATTTTCCCGTCCTCGATCAGCTTGATAATCCGCGTAAAGTCGCGCGGCAACGCGTTGCGACTGCAGACCAGCGTGCCTTCCGGTTTGTGAAAAATCGGATGCCGGAACGTCACCTCATCGGTTGTGATGCCGACGAATACAAGCCTCCCCGTAGGGGCAATCAATGTGAATGCGTTGGACATCGATTTGTTACTGCCGGTGGCATCGAATACCACATCCGGCAAATTACCGTTCGTCACATCGCGAAGATCTTCTTCGAGATTGTCGCTAAGTAAAATTGTTTCATCAACATTCATGACATCGGCACAGAAATTGAGGCGGTGCTGGTTCATGTCCAACACAATCGTTCTGGCGCCGGTCAGCTTGACGAATTCAATCACCGAGAGTCCGATCGGTCCCGCGCCGATGATGAGGCAGTCTTCGCCTTCGATCGCGGCGCTGCGGTCCGTGGCATGACAACCAATGGCCAGGGTCTCGACCAGAGCGAGCTGCTCAAACGACAGCTCTTCGGATCGATGCAGTTTGCGGGCCGGCAACGTGAACCGCGATCGCAAGCCGCCGTCGATCATTACGCCGATGACGTTCAGCTTTGCACAGCAGTTACTCGCCCCCTTCCGGCAAGCGTGGCAATCACCGCAATTCATGTAAGGCTCGACGCTACAACAATCGCCCGACGCTACGTTATCGACGCCGTCGCCAACTTCGAGCACTTCGACACCAAGCTCGTGCCCCGGGATGCGGGGATACTTAAAAAACGGCATCTTGCCGAGGAAACCGCTGATGTCCGTTCCGCAGATCCCCATCGAGTGCGTGCGAACCAGCGCCTCGCCGGGTCCCGGTGGCCCGGGTTCGTCGATGTCGATGACTTGGAACTTCTTTGGTTTTTCGAGTTGAATCGCTTTCATGGCTTTATTTCCCCGCCTTTGACGGCGAGAGATTTAGAGTGACTCGATTGCTGAAGCGTACCCGCTAACGCCCGCCGGCCGTTTTCTCCGGGCTCGTCAGGGCTGGGAAACTTGTTTTTGAAATTGGGACGTCGCGTAGTTCACAGGAAGCGGGTCACTGTTCTCCGGCCGCCCCTCGATATAAAACCAATTGTGAATCGGTTGCAGAATCTCCAAAACCTCTGCGACCAGTTTCTCGTCCATTGGCTGTTCGGCCCAGTCGACCCACTGCGATACACGTTCCGGATTCGCCGATCCCGTCACACAGGTGGCGAAATCCTCATTCGCAATCGAAAACTGCACCGCCAGTTGGGCGATATCGACGCCTTGCGACTCACAATGCTTCGCGGCCTGCTGCGCAACGTCCCGCACATAATCGGTCGCTTTGTGCCACGGCGGCAACGCCGCGTTGCTCAACAACCGGGCACTAAATGGCGCGGCGTTCATGATGCCGATGCCCCTCTCCAGACACTTGGGCACGAGGTCCAGCAGCATCATGTTCTGGAGCGTGTAGTGGTTATAAGACAGGATGACGTCCAAGTCGTGACTGTCGATCACGTAGTTGAACATTTTCATCGGGTAACCGGACACACCGATGTAGCGGACCTTGCCTTGCTCGCGAATCTTAACTAGTTGCGGCAGCGTCTCGTTGACGATCTGCGACATTTCGACGAATTCAAGATCGTGACAAAGAATAATGTCGAGATAGTCGACGCCCATCCGCTCCAGGCTGATGTCCACACTTTCCACTACCCGCCGCGCGGAAAAATCAAAATGCGTTCCCGAATAGCGTCCGAGTTTCGTGCCCAAAAAGTACGAGTCGCGAGGAATCTGTGGCAGCACCTGGCCGAGCAGCACCTCGCTCATCCCTCGTCCGTAGAACGGAGAAGTGTCAATAAAGTTCATGCCCCGATCGAGCGCGACGTGGACGCAGCGGAGAGACTGTTGGATGTCGATCTTACGAAACTCTTGACCGAGGGACGATGCGCCAAAGCTGAGCGCCGAAAGTTTGAGATCGGTCTTGCCGAGTTGACGGTACTGCATGTTTCGCGAAAGCCGACAGTTGTCACGGGTGGGCGGAGATTACCGGCGACCGCCGCAGCCCCCTTCTCCCAACTCTGGAAGCCCGCCATTATAGACGGTTTCTCAACGACAACTAGCAGCGAGGTATCCATGTCCCCGGAAAACGAAAACGCCCGACCGGTCTGCCTCGGCCTGTCGCCAAGTTTCGGATTCGGCGATCGCATCGGCTCGGCGACCCCCGGTCACGTCGAATCGATGCGCCGCGCTGGAGCCGGCATCGCGCCGATTTTTCCACAACAGTCCATTCGTGAAATGACGAGAACCAATCGCACACCCGGCCAGGTCATGGACGATGCGTTGCGGGGCATGCTGGGGGCCGGCTGGGAATCCGCAACCGGTGCGGACGCCGACCATTTGAAAACGCCCGCCGACGTCGATTGCACGGCGGCCGTCGGATTTACATTTTTCACAATCGATCCGTCCGATCACGTCGATGCTCACGCCGACGACTACGACGAACAGACACTCCGCGACAAGTTTGCTGCCGCAGCCGACTCGGCGCCGTGGTTCGGTTCGTATAAAGGTCGTGCAATCGAACTGGCCAACGGCACCACGGTCGCCTTGACCGAACAGGCCTGCATGCGGGCGGCCGTGAAATACGGAGTGGCGATCAACCGGGCAATCGAACTGGCCGATCACATCCGCACGGTTAACGCGGAGGCCGGCCAGGATCACGAAATCGAGCTGAGCGTCGATGAAACCGAACAGCCGACGACATTGGCCGAACACTACATCATTGCCGACCAATGCCTGGCCCGCGGCATGAAACTGGTCAGCCTCGCGCCGCGATTCATTGGCGACTTCGAAAAAGGCGTCGACTACAAAGGTGACCCCGCAATCCTGGAAAAGTCGCTGGCAGACCACGCGGCAATTGCGGAGTTGCTGGGGCCCTATAAACTCAGCCTGCATTCGGGCTCCGACAAGCTTTCCATGTACGCGGCGCTCGCGCGGGCAACGCGAGGCCGTTTTCACGTGAAGACTGCGGGCACTTCTTACCTCGAAGCGCTCCGCGTCGTGGCGCGGCACGACGAAGTGCTGTTTCGCCAGATTATCGACTTTGCCCGCGGTCGATATGAAACCGACAAGGCGACCTATCACGTTTCCGCCACTCTCGATTCTGCGCCGCCAACCGACTCGGTAAGCGACATCCGCCAACTCGAACGCGAATACTTGGAGATCTGGTCCGAAGTCCCCGCCGGAACCGGCTTTACAAAGCCAGGTCGGCAGATATTACACTGCACGTTCGGTTCCGTGCTGACCGACCCCAAACTCGGCGCCGACGTCCGCGGGGTCCTTGATTCGCACACCGACACGTACACGGAAGTGCTGGCGGAACACTTTGCCAAGCACTTAGAAGCGCTGCAAAGCGGGCTTTAACCTGCGATAATCAAAATTGTCTCGCCGCAGACGATCCCACCTTGCGTCCAACTCGCCTTTGAGGAGTTGTCGAATGTTGCGCCATCGCGTCAAGCTGACTGTTGCGTTGATCGTCTTTTTGGGCAATTTGTCTGCGGCAACATTCGCCGCCGATCTGAAGTCAATTAAGAACGGTCGCTGGTCCGACCCGAAAGTCTGGCAGCCCGCGCAGGTCCCCGGCGACGGCGACAAAGTTGTCGTCAGTTCGGGTACGGAAATCGACTACGACGCCGCTAGCGACGACGTGATTCACTCGATACGCGTGTCGGGCAAACTCGTCTTTGCACGCAACCGCCAAACGTTGCTGAACGTCGCGCTGATAACCGTGGCGCCGGATGGCCGCGACTCGGACACTGTTCACGACGTGCATGAGGACAAACATACTCATCAGAAGCCGCACGGTCCGGCAACCGCCGTGCTCGAAGTTGGCACACAAGCCGATCCCATCCCCTCACCGCACTCAGCCCGAATTCGGTTGCACCATCGCGACGGCCTAAACAAAGATCACGCGCCGGCGATTGTTTGTCGCCCAGGAGGGCAGATGACTTTTTCGGGCGCGCCGATGAATCGTACCTGGGTCGAACTAGCCGCACCGGCAAATCCGAAAGACGACGCGATTACACTCAACGAAGCCGTGACCGGCTGGCGCGTCGGCGACGAGATCATTATCACCGGCGCAAAAAAACGCGACCGCCCGGGCGGCAGCGCACAGTACGACCATCAGCCGGTCGATACCGAACAACGGACCATCAAAAAGATCGAAGGCCGCACAATTACGCTCGGTCGACCGCTTGAGAATTTGCACTATGGCGAAGGTAAGTATCGTAGCGAAGTCGCAAACCTGTCGCGGAACGTGATCGTCGAAAGCGCCGATCCCGACGGTGTTCGTGGCCACACGATGTTTCACCGCTACAGCAGCGGCGGCGTCTACTACGCGCGGTTCGCGCACCTGGGCAAGCGCAATACGCTGGGCCGTTACCCAATTCATTTCCACGTCGTTCGCGACACCATGCGGGGCAGCGGCGTTATCGGCGCATCGATCGTCGATTCACACAACCGTTGGGTGACCGTGCACAGCACTCAATATCTTGTTGTCCGTGATTGCGTCGGCTACCGGTCCGTCGGTCACGGCTTCTTCCTGGAAGACGGGATGGAAGTCTACAACGTGCTGGATCGAAACCTGGGAGTCCAAGCGTTTAGCGGACCACACATGAGAGGCCAGGCCTTGCCGTTCGATCCCAACGACGGCGCCGCGTTTTGGTGGGCTAACGGTCGGAACTCATTCAGCCGAAATGTCGCCTGTGAGAATTTCCGCTACGGCTACCGCTACGACAGCCAGAAGCGGAGCAACTTCGACTCGAACTTGCCCATCCGCATGCCGGATGGAAAGTCGAAAACCGTAGACATCCGCACGTTGCCGGTCTATCGCTTCTCGGACAACGAATCGCACAGCGAAGGACTCTACTCGTTTGCGTTCGCGGGCACGGACGGCGCGGGCCCCGATACTCGGCATCCGCATTTGCTTCGCGATCTGACCGCCTGGGAAACGCACTATGCACTGCGCTCGCAGATTCCAACGATGTTGATCGAAAATATCGACATCGACCGCGCGGCATACGGCGTCTACCGGCCCTGGTTCGAAAACCATGTTTATCGCAACGTGCGGATTGCCGCGACCGGTGCCGAACCCTTCAATCGAGGCCTGGATGACAGGAGTTCGCAACATGGCCGCATCACTGTCGACGGCTTGAAGTTCGAACGTATCACCTACGGCGGTCGCCGCATGCCGCTGATCCAAATCAGCGACAACAATCTCAGCGGCAACGCCGAATCGCACTTCCGCAACGTATCGGTCGGCGACGGCAAGCATAGAGACCGCTGGCCGCTCGTCAATCGCGGCGGCGGCGCGGTGGTCGAACCAACAACCCCCAAGGGCGTACCGGTGTTTATTCACGATTATTTCGGCCCGGGACGTCATGCCAAGGTGGTTAGCATCAAGGCCAAGGACTTGTTGGGCGATGGGAACAAATACCATGAGCAGCTACCCCTCACCGGCCCCGATTCGCGCGTGGCCGAAGTGAACAATGTCGAATTCCCGGATCTGCTCGACGCCATCGACGATCAACCGCCCGCAACGATCGTCACTTTGCCCGCGCCCGGGGCGACCGCCAAACTAACCGACGGCACACTCGTCGTACGCGGCACGACGACCGACAACGGAAAAACGGCGCGAGTCGTCGTTAACGGGGTCGAGGCGTCAGACGTCGATTACAACTTTCATCAGTGGCAGGTCGAGTTGTCCGGTTTGAAGCCGGGCCCGTTGAAGATCAAAGCCTACGCCGTCGACGCGGCCGATAATGTGGAACAAACTCCCCACGAAACGACCGTTCACGTCGTGGCGCGTTAATCGGCAAAGTGGCGTCGGAACGACTCGATCGTCCGGCGTGCGGCTTCGTCACTCGTCGGCAGCGCAAACGCTTCGGCGGAAAGATAGCCGCTATAGCCGATCTCACGAATTGCCTCGGCGATCGGGCCATAGTCCATGTGTCCCATTCCGGCCGCGCGGCGGTTCGAATCGACGAAGTGAATATGGCCGATATGCCGACCGCCCGCACGAATGCCGTCGGCGATGCTCGTTTCTTCGATATTCATGTGAAACAAGTCGGCGAGCAACTGGACATTGTCGCCGTCGAGCAATTGTAAAAGCTCGACGCCGTCGGCCATGGTGTTGATCAAGTTCGTTTCGTAACGGTTAAGTGGCTCGTAAATCAGCGGCTGTTTGTATTGCTGGGCATGCTGGCCGAGTTCGTTGAGCGCTGCGGTCAGATACGATCGGGCCGTCGGCCGGTCGACGCCATCCCCGTGCCGGCCTTGCATCGAACCAATGATTGCCATCGCACCAAAGGATGCAGCCGCGTCAATGACGCCACGAATAAAATCTTTGGCTTCCGCCCGATCTCCCGCATCGGCCGCACAAAGTTGCTGGCGATGAATAACCCACCCGGCACCGGTCCCCAGCGCCGCGAGTTTAAGCCCATGATCGTCGAGCATTTTTCGTAAAAGGTCGTGATCAAACGCCCGCGGCCCCGGCGCAAAGATCTCCACCGCATCGAAGCCCAGTTCGCCTGCCACACGACAACCGGCGGCCAAATCGTCCCAAAAAACAAACGGACCGCCCCGCGCTTGTTCGACGAGACTAATGGTGACAGCAGAAGAGATCATCGGCGTCAGTCCATCCGCACACCGATCGACAACAGCAGGTTCGCAAACCGCTGTTGATCGGCCGTTTGAATCGTCAGCACGTGGTCGTCGGTCTTGACCGCCGGATAAAAGTCCCACTTTTCAATCGGTTCCAGTTCGACGGCAACGCCCGCATCCTTGAACACCCGGCGGTATTCGGCCCAGACAGGCGGGTCTTCACTGAGCGCGTAAGCCCCGGTGGTTTCGTAATTCATCGTCTTGGCCGCTTCGATCGGGATTGCCCCGACAAGCGATTCGAGCACCTGCGTGCAGGTGACAACGCCGGGCGAGAGATTCAGACTAACCAACTCCGCATTTGGACCCAGCGTCGAAGACGCGGGATA
>JAYZEI010000139.1:0-4446 GCA_036337375.1 Planctomycetota bacterium
ATCGATGGGGTCGCGTCCAGTAACTTCCGCTGCCATAAGCCTGATACCCTCGCTCACCCTTACCCGCTATTTTAGTCGTTGCCGGCATCTTTGAATCCGGGAAAATTCTCCAATACCTCTTTTAGCCGTCGGACGGCGCGAACGTAACGGATGCTGGCGGTCTTCTGATTTAGGTCGAGGACCTCGGCCACTTCGGAATTGGTCAATTCCTCAAAATGCCGCAGCGCGATGACTTCCTGGTCGATGGGTGCCATGGTTTCCAGCGCCGCTTCGAGTTGTCGCATCCGTTCCTGTTTCATCGCGACGCCGCTGGGCGAAGTCAAACTGCCCGCCAAACCACCGGCCAGTGACACCGAAGTCGCCGGATGATATCGCTGGTCGATCGAGATTTCACGGCCCGCGTTCCGTTTTTTTGCTCCCAGGTGCCGACGATGAATATCGATAAGCGTCTGTGTAACAATCTGTCGCAGCCAGATGAACAGCGACGTCGAAGGTTTATTAATGTAGTGCCTAATCCGCTGTGCGGCACCCAAATACGCCTCCTGAAGCACATCTTCCGCGTCGATGCGTCCCAACAGCCGTCGGTCCATGCGAAAAGCGACCATGCGGCGCAGCCGCTCGCGATGTCGCGAAAACTCGTCCGCCAACGCATCCGGGTCACCTTCCCGGAGGCGCAGTAGCAACGATTCCGATTCATCCGAGGTGGCTGCCATTGAGAGCCCCATGTACTAAGAAAACGTAATCGAGCCCCCGCTTTCTACACGGTTTTTGCCGTCGATGCGAGGTTTCTCGGCAAATCGTTGCCGGCAGCCGGTGATGTTCCGCACAAATGTATGAAGGCTCGGCCGATCTAAGCGGCCGCGGCGGACCGATGCGTTCAGCCGGTGCTTTAAAAGTGGGACCGGCTTCGACTATTCGGGTGACGAAATCATCCCTTGTTCAACGCTAATTCGGACGCTGCCAGGGCACTTGACCCGCGCGCTGGATGTGGGCGCGAAGCAGCCGCGCTAACTCACTGTATTTGCCGCGGTTGCTGTTGGCCAGATTTTTTTGTTCCGCGGGATCGTCCTTCAGATTGTACAGTTCCAAAGGCTCATACGGACTATTGTGCAACAGCTTCCAGTCGCCCCGCCGTACCGCGTGAATTGTTTTTCCCATGTAGCGGTTGCCGCCCTCGCGGCGGCTCCAAAACAGGTCGCGCGGTTCGAGTGCTTGTTTGCGGCCGAGTAGCGTTGGCAGGATCGTTCTGCCCTCAATTTGGTGTTTCAACTCGATTTTCGCGGCATCGCAAATCGTTGGAAACAGATCCATCGACATGACGATGCGGTCGCTTTGCGACCCGGGTTCGATTCGGCCCGGCCAAACCGCGCACAACGGCACGCGAAGGCCCCCTTCGTAAACCTCCTGCTTGCTGCCCCGTAGCGGCCCGTTATTGGCGCCGACGTCGACTTGCCCGCCGTTGTCGGAAGTAAAGACGATCAACGTGTTTTTGTACTGATCCGTTTCCTTCAGCGCAGCGATCACCTGGCCGATGCCATGATCCATGTGCTCGATTAGCGCCACCAGCGCCGCTCGGCGCCCGCCGATTCCGTTTTCGCGCTGTTTGACTTTTTCCAGCCACTCCTTGGGAGGCTGTATCGGCGTGTGCGGTGCGTTGTATGCCAGATACAAGAAGAACGGGGCATCTTCACGCTGCTGCTTGTGGATGTAATCGACCGACCATTGGGAAAACAGGTCGGTGGCGTGACCCTTCGGATCGATCTGCTGCTGATCAAGTCGCATGTAGTTATTTCCGTGCCGTCGATGATGGTAATAGTCGTCCATCATGTCGCCCAGGAATCCATGAAAATGATCAAAGCCACGATCCGTTGGCGTGTTCGGCGACGCGAGTCCCAAATGCCATTTGCCGATGCAGGCGGTCTGGTAACCGGTGACGTTCAGAACCTTTGGCAGCAGGGTGGCGTCAGCGGCAAGGTACCCCCAATTGTTTTCGGCATGAGTGCGGATCACACCCGGTACGCCGACAAATTCCTGATACCGCCCCGTCAACAGCGCCGCCCGGGTCGGTGAGCAAACCGGGCAGTTCGCGTACGCGTGGTCAAATCGGATTCCCGCCTTGACCAGCGCATCGATGTGCGGTGTCCGCATATCGGCCGCGCCGTAGCTTGACAGATCGCCGTAGCCGAGATCATCGGCCAGAATCAAAACAATGTTAGGCCAATCGCCGTTTGCCTTCGCGAATAGCGGAAAGACGACGATGGAAACCAGTGCGGCGAAACCGGCGGCCCAATGTGCGGGCGGCCGAACACAAATGTGTAACATAGTGGACCCCTCGCAACGGCGACCCATTTTACTGATGTAAACAACCGCCTGTAAAAAACCAGTCGGGACTATTTCTTTTTCTTAGGTGTCGTACCGGGAATCAATCCCACCATCTCTGCGAGCGGTTTCCAGCCCCTGCCGGTGTCGACCGTGAGCTGTTTTTTCTCGTCCTGGCGGATTTCGAATCGGTTGTTGTAGGTCGAGTACAAAAGATCGCCATCGAGGAAGAACAGGAAGCGGGTCTTTCCCCGATCCGTGATGATGCGGATCGGCACGACGCGGGGATTAACACCTCCCGAAGAATAGCCTTTCACCTGGGTGGGCGGGAGCGGTTTTTTACCGGTTGCGGCCCGAGCTTTGTATACCTTGTTGACCTTGATTTCCGCGTGCCCTTCCTTGGTGAACTTGATGATCGTTGCGTCAACGATCGTGGGAATAGCGGGGTTCCTGATGGCCAGTTCAAGGCCCGGCGGCAACTCGTCCTCATCGGCCTCTAGCGGCAGCGTTACCGCCAACAGCATTAGCGGGAAAGCAAAGGGGCGTATGGATGGCATGCATTTCATGATTCGACTCCTGAATTGAGATGTCCTCCCGAACAGGAAGAACGTCCATTGTATCTGAATTACTGCTGGGCGGCTTTCTTTTTCGGTTGCCCTGCCTGCGGTTTTAGCACGGCCCTGTTGAGGTGATGGATTCCCTTACCGGCGTGTTGGCGAATGGCAAGCGGAATTTTCACGGTCTTAGCCCACAGTTGCTCACGGTGTAAACAAGCGTCTTCGGTCGCGGCTCGCGGACATTTTTGAGGATGCTGGAACGATCCCTAAGTTGTTGCAATTCTAGATCGTGGGATCATGGAAAGTCTTTGGGGTACACTGCAACTTAAGCTAAGTTGAGTTCTTTGCCAGTTGGCCGGATCGCAGTCAAGTTAAATCTCACTTGTGTCGCCCGATTATGGGCCTATGGGTTACTTAACCGGGGCGTGACGCAATCAAGTCGTACTCTCCACCTTCGTACTCTCCAATGGGGAACTGCCGATGACAGAATTGAAAACACAAAAGAACGAAGCCGATGTGGACAAGTTTCTTGCCGGCATTACGATCGAGCAGCAGCGGATCGATTGTTTGGCCGTGCTGAAGCTAATGAAGGAGCTTACCGGAGAGTCGGCCGCCATGTGGGGGAAGGCAATCGTCGGCTTTGGTAGTTTTCACTACCGTGGTAAGACGACCGAGGGAGACTGGTTTCCGGTCGGCTTCTCTCCGCGCAAGCAGAACCTGGTTCTCTACCTGCACTGCGAAATGGAGAAGCAGGCCGCCCTGCTGAAAAAACTGGGTAAGCACAAGATCGGCAAGTCCTGTCTCTACATCAAGAAGCTCGAGGACGTCCATCTCCCCACGCTCAAGAAGCTGATCAAGAAGGCCCACAAGTCCCCGGCTATTGCCGGGGCCACCATCGGCTAGCAACGTGATAAAGGGAGTCTTTCTTATCCCATGCTTGGCGGGCAACGGCCAAGGGGACCCGTTTGTTCCACGCAATAAATCAGCGAGCTAGCGCCGCTCAAGCCGCTGCGGGGACCCGTGCCGGAGTGGATTCTTGCTCGGTCAGGCTGTCGGTGAACTGCTCCAGCGTTACCAGCGGTTGAGCCATGTTCTTATAGGCGGAGCGGCGGCGGTAGATACTCTTGTAGAAATCGCAATTCCGGCACACCTCGCGGAAATGGCCTTGCTGTTGCTCGTGAATGAGTTGCATGTAAGCTTCGTTTCGCGTGGAAAGAATTTCCCGCAGCGGTTGCTGATTCAAATCGCCGATACGCAGCGCCTGGTCGACATCGCGGCAGGCGCAGCCGTTCACGATGCCCGCCGCCGTCACCTGTACCCGCGAAAACAGCATGGTGCAGGCGCCCTTCTTGTAGGTTGAATCCGATTCGCTGATTTGGATATCCAGGCCGCGAACATCGTCGTTGGTGATGTAGCCGCCCCAGTTGTTGTAAAGCCGTGAAACGGTTACCGGGACATCGACCGCCCGAAATCGCTCCAGCAGGTCAAGCAGGTCGGAGGATGCATCTTTCGGTAGCTTGCGGTAGGAGCGGAAGCCCACGGCCAGTTTTTTTCCGAACCGATCGCGGTG
>JAYZEI010000140.1:0-2963 GCA_036337375.1 Planctomycetota bacterium
AACGCGCGTTGCACGGTTCGCAACCTGAGGGTCGTGCAGGTTGACGACGAAAATAATTTACTCGTTGTCCGCGGCGCGATTCCCGGACCCAACGGTGGCTTCGTCGTCATTCGCGAGACCAATAAGCTGTAAACAGGAACCGATGGCTCCCGCACAGCAGCGGAGCCTTTTTTAGAAATCAGAGTTTAACGCCATGGCCAGCCTGCCTATCTATGATCGTGAAGGTAACGAGGTCGGCAAGTACAAGATCGATCCGGCCGACATTGCGCCGAAAATCAACAAACAACTCCTGCACGATGTTGTTGTGATGTATCAGGCGAATCAACGGCAAGGCACGGTGCGGACAAAAAGCCGCAGCGATGTTTCGGGGTCGACCCACAAGCTGTACCGCCAAAAAGGCACCGGCAATGCGCGAGCGGGTTCGCGGCACAGCGGTATACGGAGGGGCGGCGGTCACATTTTCGCCAAGCGACTAAGAGATTTTTCTTACCGACTGCCGCGCAAGGCAGTGCAGATAGCCACGCGGATGGCCATCGCGTCCAAGATACGCGACGACCAGGTTGTGCTGGTCGACGAACTTGCGTTTGACGAACCGAAGACGCGCGACATGGCCGCGATCCTCAAAGCGTTGGCATGCGACGGGACAACCGTGTTGGTTACGACCGACGCACACGACACAAACGTTTACAAAAGCGCTCGCAACATTATGGGCGTCAACGTGTCGCCGGTGTCCGACTTAAACGCGCTGAGCGTCCTGCAGCCCAGAAAACTTTTAATGACCAAAGCGGCCATTGATGCCGTCAAGCGACGAGCGGCCGATAAGGCGGCAAGCTAGTCAGCGACGGAGCCCAGAACGATGCCAAAAACGCAAGGAAAACCCCTCAAGCAGAACACGTCTGGCACCCAGACGAACATACGGCTCGAGCCGCACCAAATCATTTTGCGCCCGCTGGTCACTGAGAAGGGTATGCATCGCAGCACGCGGTACAACGCCTACGCATTCGAGGTCAACCGGTTGGCATCGAAGGAAGATATTAAACGGGCCGTCGAAGAGTTGTTTGACGTCAAGGTCGTTAACGTGCGAACCGCTAACCGACGTGGCAAACCGCGCCGCACACGGTTCCGATACGGATACACAAAAGATTGGAAGAAAGCCGTCGTCAAGCTCGACCCGGAATATCGCATCGACTTCTTCTAAACGCTGAACGCCCGCCAGCAAGATTGGCTCGGCGTAAAAACAAGAGAAATTTAAAGAACTACTGATTCATGGGCATTCGAAAATACAAACCGACTACGCCGGGCCGCCGTGGCGCGACCGTCAGTGACTTCGCTGAGCTAACGCCAAACGTTGCGCCACCCAAAAAACTACTCCGCGCAAAAAAGAAGAGGGGTGGGCGAAATAACCAAGGCAAGATCACCTCGCGGCATCGCGGTGGCGGCCACAAGCAGCGGTACCGGCTGATTGATTTTAGGCGGAACAAGGATGGAGTTTCGGCGAAAGTGCATGCGATTCAATACGACCCGAATCGGTCCGCGCGGATCGCGCTATTGCACTACACGGACGGCGAGAAGCGATTCATCTTGGCTCCTGATGGGCTGGAAGTCGGCAAGCACGTGGAGAGCGGCGCGGAAGCACCACCGTCGGTCGGCAATTGCCTGCCTTTGAAGAGCATCCCGCTGGGCATGAGCATCCACAATATCGAGTTGCAACCGGGTCGTGGTGGCGTAATGTGCCGCAGCGCCGGAACCGGCGCGGTGTTGGCCGCTCGAGAAGCCGACTGGGCGCAGATCACCTTGCCCAGTGGCGAGGTGCGTCGTGTTCCGAGCGGTTGCCGCGCTACGATTGGCTCGATCGGTAATTCCGACCACATGGGCATTGTATTGGGCAAGGCGGGGCGCAAACGTTGGCTGGGCCGTCGGCCGCACGTCCGCGGTACTGCGATGAATCCGGTCGATCACCCGCACGGGGGCGGCGAGGGCCGCACCAAAGGCGGTCGGCATCCGGTCAGCCCGACGGGAAAACCGACCAAAGGGGGGCCTACACGCAAGCGGCGCAAGGCCTCAAACAAGTCGATTGTGCGGCGACGACGGACAAAACGATACGGACAGTTACACTTGAAAAAATAACCGTCGCGATGGTCAAATCCCCGCGGCCGGTCGGTATCGGCAAATTGGGTATTGTCCATTGAGACTTGGGAATCGGGTTTGGGAATCGGGTTAATGGGAAGATCACTAAAGAAAGGGCCGTTCGTCGATCCGAAGCTCTTCGCCAAAGTCGAAAAGCAAACGATGACCGGGAGGAAAGAGCCGATCAAGACGTGGGCTCGCGCGTGCACGATCGTGCCCGAGTTTGTGGGGCACACGTTCATGGTGCACAACGGCAAGAACCACATCAAGGTCTTTGTGACCGAAGACATGGTCGGCCACAAATTGGGTGAATTTTCGCCGACGAGAACGTTTCGCGGCCACGGCGGCAAGGGAAAAAGATAGACAATTACGAAATTCGGAGTGCGGATTGCGGAATTGGATATTTAGGCATTGGGACTTAGGATTTAATCGACATGGGTTACCAAGCAAGTCATCGATACGCTCGCATAAGCGCTCGAAAAGTGCGGCCGTTGGCCGACATGATTCGTGGCGAACTGGCTGACAAAGCGCTCGACATCTTGCGATTTCAGCCGCAGCGCGGTGCGCGATTGTTGGAAAAGGTGATCAAAAGCGCCTTGGCCAACGCCGAGGACCGGCGGGCCCGCAATATCCAAAAACTGCGGGTCATCGATGCCCGTGTGGACGGTGGCCCCATGTTCAAGCGAATCAGGCCGCGTGCTCGCGGCATGGCACACGTGATTAAAAAGCGGACATCGCACATTCGAATCGAATTGGAATAAGACGATGGGTCAAAAAGTTAATCCAACTGGATTTCGCACCGGCATTATGGAAGGCTGGAAAAGCCGCTGGTACGC
>JAYZEI010000141.1:0-16791 GCA_036337375.1 Planctomycetota bacterium
GGTCACCCATCAAGATCAGTGAAAAAGCGTCGCCCTCGCTTGCATCGTCGACGATCTGCTCGGCTCGAAGTTTGGCCATTTCCCAGATGCTTTTGTCTGCGGGCCGGTAGGCCATCGAATACGAACCGTCGATGATAATTACGCGGTGCGTCCGGGCGCCGGAAACGAATGGCGAGGCGACCGCGCTGAGGAACGGCTCGGCCAATGCCAGGACAACCAGCACGATCAGGGCGATGCGGATCAGCAGGAGCAGCAGTTGCTCGATCCGCATCCGTTTCGAGCTTTTGACGATTGCCGCCAGCAGATATTCCATTGCGGCCCACGACACTTCGCGATATTTGCGTCGGTTCCACAGGTGGATAATGATCGGCGCTGCCGCGATCGGCAGCCAGGCGAGCATCCACGGATTGGCGAAGAGTCCGGAAAACCAGTTCATGATGGGTGGGAGATGAGGTGAGATGCTAATCGATTCTCAGCCGCTCACACTACGTTGCTCCTATTCGGATTGATCGTGCCGCTAGGTACGTTGAAAGTGCCACGTCGAGTGGCTCATCTGTGCGAATGCGAACGTAATCGACGTTGTGCGAACGGCAACCCGTACTCACGGCGTCTAGAAAACCGCCGAACTCTTCCAGGTAAGCTCTCCGCAGCCCGCGTGGGTCGGTGACCACTTCGGGCAGTTGTTCCAGGCCCTTAAATTTTGTCATCTCGCGAAACGGAAATTCTTCTTCCGCAGGGTCGACGATGTGCATCACGATCACCTCGTGCCGCTTGTGGCGAAAGTGCTTCAGGCCGGTCATCATCGACGGCACGTCGTCGAACAGGTCGCTGAGGATCAGCACGACGCCGCGTTTTTTCAGCCGCTCGGCCAGATCGTGAAAAATCGGCCCGGTTGCGGTTTTCTTCTTGGCCGAGGATGTCTCCATCACGTGCAGAAGTTGTTTCATGTGCGACGGTTGGCTGCCCGGGCGGAGCAGCGAGCGGACTTCGTCGTCGAACGTTACCAGCCCGACGCTATCCTGTTGTTGCAACACCAGGTAGGCTAGCGCGCCGGCGATGCACTTGGCGTATTCCAACTTCGACAGCGGCACATCGCGACTCTGATAGTGCATGCTTTCGCTGGTGTCTAGCAGCAAGTAGCTGATCAGGTTGGTTTCTTCTTCGTATTGCTTGAGATAAATCTTGTCGGTGCGACCGTAGACTTTCCAATCGACGTACCGCAGGTCGTCGCCGGGGACATATTCGCGGTGCTCGGCAAATTCGATCGAGAAGCCGTGATAGGGGCTGCGGTGTACGCCCGAAACGTAGCCTTCGACGATGTGCCGCGCCCGTAATTCGAGGCCCTGGATCTTAGCCAGCGTCTGCGGATCTAAATACTTCCGGCTGGTTTCCACTGGTGTCGTCGTCGCTTTCGGTTACGGGAACAGATTCGATAAGTCGCCTGATGATTTCGTCGGGAGTGATGCCCTCGGCTTCGGCGTTGAAATTGGTCATCACACGGTGCCGGAGTACCGGTGCGGCCACGGCGCGTATGTCGTCAATATCGACGTAATAACGGCCGTGCAGAATCGCTCTCGCTTTGGCTCCTAGCACCAGGTACTGGCTGGCCCTGGGCCCCGCGCCCCAACTGACGTAGGCCTCGACGAAATCGGGTGCGCCGCTGCGGCCTTTGCGCGTCCGCCGCGCGAGTTGCAACGCATAACGCGTCGCGTGGTCGGCGATCGGTACTCGGCGGACAATTTGACTGAGTTGTTCGATGTCGTGGGCGTTCAGCGTCGGCTTAATATCCGCCGACACATCGGCCGTTGTGCGGCGGACGATTTCGAATTCTTCATCTTCGTCTGGGTAATCGACCAGAATGTTAAACATAAAGCGATCCAATTGCGCTTCGGGCAATGGGTAGGTACCTTCCTGCTCGATTGGATTCTGCGTCGCCAGCACGAAAAACGGTTCGCTCAGCCGATGGCGCTCGCCACCGATCGTGACTTGATGCTCCTGCATTGCTTCGAGTAATGCGGCCTGCGTCTTGGGTGGCGTGCGATTGATTTCGTCGGCGAGAATAATATTGGCAAAGACGGGGCCCTTGAGAAACCGTAGCTCGCGGCTGCCCGTCGATTTGTCTTCTTGAATCACTTCCGTACCTGTGATATCCGACGGCATCAAATCGGGAGTGAACTGAATGCGACTGAAATCCAGCGATAATGCGTCGGCCAGCGTATGGATCATCAGTGTTTTGGCCAGTCCGGGCACGCCGATCAGCAGACAATGCCCGCGGGCGAACAGCGCGACAAGCAACTCTTCAATCACCTGTTGCTGACCGACGATCACCTTGTTTAATTCACCCGTGATCGCGCGATAGGCTTCATTCAGCTTTTCTACGGCTTGGACGTCTTCATCTTGAAGCATCATGATTGGGGTCCGTCATGGTTCGTGCTGTTGATGGCCGTCGGCGGCCGTCGTTGACATTTATTCGCTGCAGCGGCGGCGACGAGCCGCCGGACACATCCTATGGTGAAACTAGGTCAAAGGCATACAACTTGTTATGGGTGGCGATTAACAGCTTTCCCTTTGCCACAACCAGGTTTCCGGCGGTGATCGGCGGTCGGCCATTTTGTGGATCGCCTTGATCCAACTCGATCGGCGGTTCCATAACGATTCGCGGAGGTTGCCGTTTCGGATACACCTGCTGATCGAATACATAAATTTTTTCGCGGGTTGGCCAGAAAATCTTCCCACCGGCTAGCAGGCCGCGACCGTAACCCCGATCGGCGGCCCGGTTGGTAGGTTCCGGCCAGACCGCGTGCAACCGCCCCTCGAGGACGTTGATCCACCAGACTTTCGCCCCGGTTGCGATGAGGTTTCCATCGGCGACACCAAGCAAGTGAACCGTCGTTGGCAAAGGAATGTCCCAGACGACCTTTCCCGTGCCCGCATCCAAGGCAAAAATCCACGGGCTGTCGCTGGGAGCTGCGATGACCAGCCCTTGATAATAAATGCAGGGGCTCAAATCACGGTAGAAATGGGGATCCGAATCGCTGGTATCGCCGGACCGAGCCCGTTCGTATCGATAGACCCAACGGACCATGCCGTCGTCGGCCGAAATCGCCGCTACTGCGCCTGAATTCGTGTTGTAGTAGATCGTGCCTTCGGCCAACGTCAACAGATTGTGGGTCAACTCGTTGACTTGGCCGTGCCCCGGCGTATCGGCGGTGCAGATTTTCCGCTGCCAGACGAGCCGCGCGGGCGGCCGGGCCTCGATGCAGGCGATATGCGCTTCAGGCCGCGCTTCACTTCGCCGCATGGCGACGTAGACGAAGTTGCCGTCCGAGATAGGAGGTCCTTCAAAGGCCCATTTGCCGAGATCGAACTCGGTCTCAGCAGCTCCGCCCAGCGGGTATTGCCACTCCCCCAGGCCGTGCTTGTCGAGCCGCAGACAAACGAGCCGGTTACCCTCGTAACGGGTTGGAAAGGGCGTCGGCTGTCGCACGGTGACCTGCGTGCCGACCCGCGTGAAGAGGCGTTTGCCATCCACGGTCATCGTAAATCGCGGTTCGCTGAGCGGACTGCGCTTGGGTGGTTTCGCCGGTGGTTTGGCATCGCCGCCGGGAAAAATCTGGCCGGACGAACTGCCGCTATACGCCGGCGTGCCGTCTTTGAGTTTGTACGCGTAGACCTGATCGCGGCCGCACAGCAGCACTAGGTCGTCGACCACCAGTGGATGGACGGACAAATCGCGATCGGGTCCGCCACGTCGGATGCGGTTCTCAGAATTGTCGGGATCGATCTTGTTGATGTGTCCCAAATCCAATTGCCAGGTCGGCCGCAGGCCAATCGAGATCGGAGTCGGCACGGTCGTCGTCCGCTGCGGAGAACCTGCGAACGTCGTCCAATTTGTAGTTCGCCGCCGAGCGGGCCACCGTTGACTGGATTCGAGTAATTTCGTCAGGCCTGCCGCATAGTTTCCCAGTTTACCCGCCAGATAGCCTTCTGCCTCCGGATGTAATCGCCGCAGTGCCTCCAATTCCAATGCCGCGCGATCCGCGGCACCTTCGAGAATCGACACCAGCACGAGACGCGCCCGCACGGACGCCAACTCGATGTCGCTGTCGGGATAGGCAAGCCAGTTGACAACACCAGATCGCTTTTCAAATTGGGAACGAATCGTGGGCCACTGTTGGTCGAGATCGATGCTGTTGAGTGCGAACACAGTCGGCAGCCCGGATGCGGACCGCAGCCGCGGGTCGATCCGCTCCCACGCCCACCGCGCGCGGCCAAAGTGGCCCCGTTCCAGCGCAATTTCGCCGAGCGCCATTAGCGTATCGTCACCGTAGCTGCTGCAGAATAACTCGTCGACAACTCGCCGCAACAGCGGTTCGTTGCGATCGCGAATCCCCGCCTCGTACCAGCCCCGTGCTACCGTGTCGACGCGATCTCGATAAAGCTGCCGCGCCTCTGCAGGTAATGCGGCCAATTGCGCGTGGCAAAAGTGGCGAATGTTTGTGTAGCGGCGGCCGTCCAGTTGGAGAATTCGCGCCCCGTGATCTTCAGAAAGGCGGCGCAGCGTCTCAATCGCTTCGTCCCATTTTTCATCCGCCAGCAACGCTTCGACGCGGGCCAGGTGATTGGCGGCTTCATTGGGCAGGTCCTTGATATCGATTTGTTCCGATAACTCGAATTCGTCGGTGGGTCGCTGCGGAAAGGGGAACTGGCCGGACGCATTCCGCGAACCGCACCATAGGTTAGCCAGTACAAGCGCCGTGAGAATTTGACGCTGGATAAAGGTCATACTGCCCGTTTCCTGCTGGATCGACGAATCTCTCTAATGCCAGCGAGGGCGGGGCAATAAATAGCCAGTCGCTTCACCCTCGCTCGCGGCTCCGCTCAGGACGAGGGCCGAATCGGCCCGTTTCCTGCAAAACCCGTTTCCTGCAAAAAAAAGTGTTCTAAGAGTTTGTCCTATTTCAACTTACAACACAACGGCAAGTATAGGCGTCGCAAACCCCACGGGGAAGCTGGGGTACGACATTCACTCGCCAAACCATTGAGAGTAAGGCACTTGCGAGCACCCATTCCCGAGGGCCTTACGATCGCGTTGCGTACCCTTCGATAATTCGTCCCAGCCAAAATGCGACCGCGCCGCAAACCAACATGATCAACATGCGATCGACGCCGATCCGCTCCTGCAACATGCCGAACAGCTGCATGTACATCGCCAACGGCAGCAGCACGAGTCCAAATATCTGAAGTAACCGACCGATTGATCGCATGTCCGAGCGAACCTAAATGACAACTGGCGTGTTAGGCATTATAGCGGCTCACTTGGAATAACGGAATTCACAGCGGCGAGTGTCCGATCAATTAAACCGCTCATAACCTTTCCGATTTCGTGAGCGAGGTCTACAATCCCAGTTCGAAACTGTTCTGCACTCGCGGATAATAAGTAGCATGACCGAACGTGTTTATAATTTTTCTCCCGGCCCGGCGATGCTGCCGGAAGCAGTCTTGCGGCATGCGCAAGAGGAGCTGCTCGCGCTGCCCGCACTCGGCATGTCGGTGCTCGAGATCAGCCACCGGTCCGAGGCGTTTGACGAAATCCTGGCGACGGCCGAAGCGAGGCTGCGGGGACTGCTGTCAATTCCTGACGATTATCATGTACTGTTCCTCCAGGGCGGATCCCGCCTGCAATTTTCGATGGTTCCGATGAACGCGTTAGGCGGCCGCACGGCCGACTACGTCGTCACCGGATCGTGGGGAAAAAAGGCGGTGGAAGAGGCACGGCGCGAGGGCGACGTTAACGTCGCCTGGGATGGCGGCGAGTCAAACTACGACCGGTTGCCGAGCGCTGAGCAATTGCAGCTTACGGACGAAGCGGCATTCGTGCATTTTACTTCGAACGAAACTATTCAAGGTGTGCAGTTCCGCGCTGAGCCGGAGACAGGTGACGTACCGTTGATCTGTGATGCGTCGAGCGATTTTCTCAGCCGTCCGATCGATGTTTCGCGGTATTCGCTCCTTTATGCGTGCGCTCAAAAGAACGTGGGACCTGCCGGAGTCACCGTGGTCATTATGGGTAACGATGCCGTTGAAGCTTGCCCGAGCAACTTGCCGGGCATGCTTAACTATCGCAATCATGTCGAGGCAAAATCGTGCTACAATACGCCGCCGGTTTTCAGCGTTTATTTGGTCAACTTGGTTGCTCAATGGTTGCTCGACCAAGGCGGATTGGCGGCCATCGAGCAGCGTAATGAACAAAAGGCGGCGCAGCTTTATTCGGTCATCGACGCCAGCGACGGCTTCTATGGTGGACATGCGCAGCCGGATTGCCGCAGTCTTATGAACGTGACGTTTTGCCTCCCGAATGAGGATTTGCAAACAGCTTTCCTCGCCGCAGCACAGCAGCATCAGTTATATGAGTTAAAAGGCCACCGCAGTGTCGGGGGCATCCGCGCATCGATCTATAACGCCATGCCCGTGGCGGGTGTGAAGGCGCTGGCCGAATTTATGGATGACTTTGCCAACCGCCACGGATAACAACTAACTACGTTCCCTCCCCTCGGTGGGGAGGGAGGGACATAGCCATGCAGCGCGTCATCGTCTTGGATAGTCTTTCGGCAGACGGTTTGAATCTCCTCGGAGCCGATGATCGTATTGAGTTCGACGTCCGCACCGGCTTGTCTGGGGATGAACTGCGTGAAGCGTTGGCCGAATACGATGGCGCGGTCTGCCGCAGCGGAGTGAATATTACGGCCGAATCGTTGGAGGGTAATAAGCGGCTGCGAGCGATCGTTCGCGCGGGCGTCGGGACGGACAATATTGATAAACCGACGGCGACGCGGCACGGCATCGTGGTTATGAATACGCCGACCGGAAATACGCTAAGCACCGCGGAGCATACGATCACGCTGCTGCTCGCGCTGTCGCGTAACGTCGCCGTGGCCAATCAGAGTCTGGCCGAGGGGCGGTGGGATCGCAAGAAGTGCATGGGTACACAGGTCGCCGGAAAAACGCTCGGCGTCGTGGGCCTGGGCCGCATCGGCCAGGCGGTCGCAATTCGCGGGCTGGCGATGGAAATGCGAGTGTTGGGATACGATCCGTACCTGACACCCGAACGGGCAAGTGAGCTCGGCATCGAACTATTCGACACCGTCGACGCGATGTTGCCGGACATTGACTATCTGACCGTCCACACACCGTTGACCGATCAAACGCGCGGACTGATCGGTGAGCGGCAATTGGAAATCATTAAACCGGGTGCCCGGCTGATCAATTGCGCGCGGGGTGGCATCTACGACGAGGTTGCGCTGCTGGCGGGCCTGGAAAGCGGTCGCTTAGCGGGAGTTGCGTTGGATGTGTACGAGGTCGAACCATGCACGGAGAGCCCGCTGTTCGGCCGTTCCGACGTGGTTTGTACGCCGCACCTCGGTGCGAGCACCGAAGAAGCACAAACGCAGGTTGCCGTGGAGGCGGTTGAACTGCTGATCGACTATTTGACGACCGGCAACATCCGTCATGCTGTGAACGTTTCGCCGCTGGACGCCAAAACGCTCGAAAACCTCCGCGGTTATTTGAACGTCGCCTATCGGTTGGGTCTGTTGCTGTCGCAGATGGACGGTTCGCCGGCCAAGGCATGCCGGCTGCAGTTTCGTGGAGATTTGGCCGAAAAGCCGACGGAGCTGGTCGCGGCCGGTTTTGCCTGCGGCCTGTTGACCGGAGTGCTCGACACCGAACCGAACATTATCAATGCGGAAGTTTTGCTCCGCGACCGCGGCATCGATTTGTCGGTGGACAAACGCAAAGGAAAAGGCGCGTTTGCCTCCGTCATTCGCGCCGAATTGCAGACGGCCGAAGGCTATTATCTCGCGGCTGGAACCGTATTTGGTCACAACATGCCGCGTCTTGTCCAACTCGGCGACAACCAACTCGAGGCGTACCTAGATGGAATACTAATGGTCTTTCGCCATCGAGACGTGCCGGGAATCATCGGCGCGGTCGGTACGGTGTTTGGGCAGCACAAGATCAACATCGCGCAAATGGCGGTCGGCCGTTCGTCACCCGGCGGGCAGGCTATCGGCGTGCTGAATTTAGACGGTCTGCCCACGACGGAAGCAATGGACGACGTGCGATCGCTCGAAGGCATCGAGAGCGCAACGGTGATCTCGCTGCCGGGAGAGGGCGTACTGCCCGCATGGCTGCAGGATGCAGGGGTCAGGAATCAGGATAAAGGAGATCGGGGTTGAATCGAATTTGAGTTCGACGCCCGCCATCGACGCTGCATCTCTGGCCTCCCTAACTTCTAACCTCTATGCAACTAATACCTAAACCTGACCGCTAGGGAACTGCCTGTGGTTGCCGTCGCGACGCTGTTGATCACCTTGACCGTGACCCTGTTAATTACGCGGGTCGCCACGGTTGCCTTGATGGTGACCGGCCTGTCGCGGGAGTCCGCGCGGTTTCAAGCCCGCTCGGCGCTGACCGGCGTCGGCTTCACCACGTACGAATCGGAAAAGATTGTCAGTCATCCCGTGCGGCGGCGGGTTGTGATGGTGTTGATGCTGACGGGCAACGCCGGTTTGGTCACGGTGCTGGCCACGTTGGTTGCCTCAATGGTCGCGGTCAAATTTGAAGAGGAGCGCTGGGTTCTGAACCTGTCCGTGCTCGTGCTGGGCGTGGTTGTAATTTGGTTGATCGCCTCGAGTCATCGGGTTGACCGTTTGCTGTCCAGAGTCATCTACTGGGCGTTGAAGCGGTGGACGCATTTAGATGTCAGCGATTACGTTTCGCTGCTGCAGCTCGCGCGCGGATATGCGGTTAGCGAGTTGGCCGTCCGGCCCGAGGACTGGCTGGTCGGACAGACGCTGGCCGAATCCCGGTTGGGAAAGGAAGGCGTTCTGGTGCTCGGCGTCCAGCGTGCCGACGGCGTGTATATCGGCGCACCGAACGCCGATACCGAGATTCGCCCCAATGATCTGCTGACGGTCTACGGCAAGACGGAGCGGCTGTCCGAACTGGACAGTCGGCGGCCCGGCCCGGCCGGCGCCGAAGCGCACGAAAAGGCAATGACCGAGCGGCAGCAGGTCATTGCCGAAGAAGCCAAGATTGACGGTGCGGCCGAAGCGGGGCACCGCCAATAAAGAAGGACGAGGCGCGTCCTGGCTGCCGCCACCGACGAGGCATTAAATAGATCGAACCGGCCGGCCTATCCCAACACCCGGACATCCCCCACACGTTTGGTAAACCCGGCGCGATCGAAGTACTCACACAGCGGGATTACGTATTTGCGCGTGAGGCTGAGGTGCTCGCGAATTTCGCTGACCGTCCGGCCGTTTTCGCCCGACATGAACTCGCCGAGTTGCTGGCGGGCGGCCTGCTCGGCTTCGCAATCAATGAACATTTCCTCGGTCAACTTGACCAACAGACCCTGTCCGGCGGCCATCTCGACCAATTGGGGAACGGCGGCCTGATTTTTGGTGACCTGCTTTTGCACTTCGGCAACCGATGGGGGCCGAATCGCCGCTTGGCGGTAAACTTCAAGAATCTGTCCCAGCAGTTTGGTTTCATTTTTTGAAAGTTTCGGCCCGCGGTCGGGCAGCGCCAGCCGACCGCTGGTCTGCAGGATGTCTCCCCGTGCGACGACCGCCGCGAGCATCGTTTTGTACAGTGCGTCGTCGCGGAGATAGTCGAAGTGGGCGGCGAGCTGCGCGGCGGGGAACGCGAGTTGTAGTGGGCCCTCGTCGTGCAACTTAGACAATGCGCCGACGATGCGTTCGCGGAGCTTTTCCGCTTGTCGGTGATGGACGCATAATGTTCGCGTCGGTGAAACTGCGATTTGTTCGATTAACTGATCGGCCTCGAGCAGTTGCTGGTAAATCAAATCGGGATCGCCCGCGCCGGCCGCCCGCGCCAAGTCATCGGCGGACCAAGGATTCCAGCCGAAAAAGTAAACTGCCGCCGCGGCGCGTGTGGATAGATCATCCGACTGCAGTTGTTCGACGAATCGCCAATCTTCATCGGCATTGCGGCGAAGCTTTTTCGCCGCAGGCGCGAGAATGCGTCCGCCGCCGATCGTGACGACGGGCGACTCCGTACGAACAACAAAGGCCTGCCCCCACGTGGTCACGGCCGATTCGGCCAGAAAAATCTGCGCCAGCGTCTTTTCGCCGCTCTTCAGTTGGTCGCATCCGTGCAGGACGACGTTGGCCATGAGTTCGGCCGTGCCGATGTGCAGCCGGACTCGGGTACGGTTTTTTAGCGGTCGCGGCGCGGTCGGCAGCATCTGCAATTCGCAAATTACCAACCGCGAAGGCTGCAGGAGGCCGGGCGTTGCCAGTTCGTGGCCGCGGCGGATCTGTCCGTGATGGACACCTGCTAAGTTGATTGCTGCCCGCTGGCCGCGCGAAACTTCGGTGACGGTGTCGTCGTGATTTTGCAATCCCCGTAGCCGAGCCTGGATGCCGCCCGGCTCGATCAACATTTCGTCGCCGACGGCCGCTCGACCTCGCTGAACGCTGCCGGTTACCACGGTGCCGTGGCCTGCAATCGAAAACACCCGGTCAATCGCTAACCTAAAAGGCCCGGTGGCGCGATCGGTGGGGCCGTCATCGATCACTTGACGGGCGATCTGCGACAACTCATGGCGAAGTTCGTCCAGGCCCGTTCCGGTGTGTGCGCTGGTCCGCACGATTGGTACGTCGGCCAGAAATGAGTCCTCGACCAATTCGCGGACCTCGGTCTCGACCAGATCGGTCCACTCCTCCTCGGCCACGTCGCACTTGGTCAGCGCAATCACGCCGTGTTTCAGCTGAAGTAGTTTGAGGATGTCCAGATGCTCGCGAGTCTGTTGTTTGACCGAGTCGTCGGCCGCCACGACCAGCAGCGCCAAATCGATGGCCGTTGCGCCCGACAGCATGTTGCGGACGAAACGTTCGTGGCCGGGCACATCAACGATACCGAGTCGTGCACCTTCGACTTCGAGCAGGGCAAAACCAAGTTCGATCGTGATGCCGCGTTTCTTTTCTTCCGGTAGGCGATCGGTATTGGTTCCTGTGAGCGCTCGGATCAGCGCTGTTTTTCCGTGATCGATGTGGCCGGCGGTTCCCAGGATCAGATCGGCAGTCATTCCGTCATTTTAGCGCGAACGGGCACGCGGCGGCTACTGACCGGAAAGGCTTTAATCGGATTGCCCGGGCGGAGTCTTCACGGCCGGCGTCTGAGTCATCCCGAAGCAGGGCTGTGGCGAGTTGTGTTTTGCGCGGTTATCGGACGCACATGAATTGTGGCGAAACTCCAACTTCTCGACCTTTTTCGGCTTGTCCGTTGTGGTTGCAAAATGGGCGGTTTGTTTTTTTGCTGCACGATGGTACCTGCGGTTGAAGCGGGCGTCGAAGGCCTTTCTGCCGAGGAAATGGGACGCCCGACGGCCGTCTGTAGTGTTCTGGCCGAATGGTTCGCTCCGTAAAATTTGGAAACGATATAGGATGTTCGCGTTGGTAAACTTCAAGCCGGCCACCGGCCCGTTAATCCCGGCGGTAAATTCGCACCGCTGCCCGGGGGGGCAATTTACCGGCACTCACGGGTTGCGAATTAAACGAAGAGGTCGCTCGGGAAGTTTCCGGCGAACGATATTGCAGCGGTATTGATCCGCCGCAATGGCCGGTCACCCACATCTCATTTTTTCGACAAAACTAACTCCAGTTTGTGAAGCCGCGGTGTTTGACAGTTCTTCTCAGCGAGTTGTCAATTTGGCTCACCTCGGCTATCCTATGGGCAACCCGCGACAGCAGCGGGTGATCCCTCTGATTTCCCCGCCCTTCCCTGTTTTGTTCTTTTATCGCACCGTTTGTCAGCATGAGTGAATCCAACGATTCTTTATCACCCGAATTGGCATCCAAAGCCGCCGCTGCCCGCGACGTGCTGGACGCCCATACCTACGAAACCGTTCAGTGGCACTTCAATCCCGATACGGGTTGTCCGTTTTGGCTAAATTATGCGGCCGAAGAACTGAAGTTCGACCCGTTGACCGAAGTCAACTGTTTCGACGACCTGAAAAAGTTCGCGCCCTTCGAAGACGAATGGCTGCGCGGCGGCCCGATCCGGCGCTGGGTTCCCCAGGGTCTCGACGGCAAGCCCACCTATGTATTCGAGACGGGCGGCACGACGGGGATTCCCAAGTCGCGGATGGTGATCGATGACTTCCGTACCGACTACGAGTTGTTCAGCGAAACGCTGCCGGACCGGTACTTCCCTCAAGGCTCCAACTGGCTGATGCTCGGGCCATCCGGACCGCGTCGATTACGACTGGCCGTCGAACATCTCTGTCAGCACCGTGGAGGAATCTGTTTTTGCATTGATCTGGACCCCCGCTGGGTCATCAAACTGATCAAGAAAGGCTGGATGGAGCACCTCGAGGAGTATAAGAAACACTGTATCGACCAGGCGCTGACAGTGCTGGAGGCGGGCCACGACGTCAAATGCTTGTTTGCGACGCCAAAATTACTGGAGGGTCTCGCCCTGGCGCTGGAAGAAAAAGGTACGAGCATCCCGGAGGTCGGAATCACGGGCATTTTTTCCGGCGGCACGGAATTTACGCCGCAATGGACGCGGTTTTGCGTGGAAGAATTTTTTGGCGGCATGCCCGAGCAAAGCGGTGTGTACATGACTCCCACCTACGGCAACACGCTGATGGGCTTGGCCTGTAGCAAACCGGTTACGCCGGAAGATGGCTACAAAATTAATTATTACGCCCCGCAACCGCGCGCGGCGGTCGAGGTTGTCGATTTCGACGATGCCAACCGCGTCGTCGGTTATGGCGAAACGGGCCGGGCGAAGCTGACCACACTGACTCAAGAGTTCTTCGTCCCGGGATTCCTTGAACGCGATGAAGGCGAACGCGAGGCTCCATTTGAAACGTACCCCTGGGACGGTATCAGCGGAGTGCGACCGTTCCATCAGATGGCCGGAGGGACGACGGTCGGGGTTTATTGAATCAGACCCTCGTTACCAGGTTCCGCCTGGGAACGTACTACAGTAGGCGGCTCTGCCGCGATACAGACAGCAGACAGAGCCCGTCCGGCACGGCGTTCCCCGGTGGAGTGCAGGGGACAAGAAACAATAACTGAAAACTGAAAAATTCTATGCTCAACATTCCCGCTATACGTTGGGGCAAACCTTACGAGTCTCTCGAAGTTCAAGAGGTTCATCATTTCATCAGCGGCGAGCCCATCGCCAAGGTCAGTCAGGCAAATCCGGGACTGTTGAAACGCGACATGCGTCAGGCACAGCAGGCACGGAACATTCTCCGCGAGATTTCGACAGATGAATTGATCACGCGTGTTAAGAACGCGGCGGGACTTTATCGCGATGGTACGTTACCGCTGGGCGACGGGACGCAGACGCCGGAAGAATTCGCGCGGGCCCAATCAGCCACGACCGGACTGCCCGAACACATGTGCCGCGCGAATATGGAAAAAAACTTTTTTGTGCTCACGCACATGGACCAAATGCTCGACGCGCTGACGCGCGGGTTGCCGCTCGACATTCTGTCCCGCGGCTACGGCGTCGAAAACCGCGGCACGATCGTTAGCTATCAGGCGCAGTCGCCGGTGCTCGGTCTGGTGCTGCCTTCCAATTCACCGGGCGTCCACACGCTTTGGATGCCGGTGATTCCGATGCAAATTGGACTGGTGCTCAAGCCGGGACCGCTCGAGCCATGGACTCCCTACCGCATGCAGGCTGCGTTCGTCGAATCGGGTATCCCAGCGGAAGCAATTTCGATTTATCCGGGCGAGGCGGAAATGGGTGCCGCGGTCGTGGCGGGTTGTGAGCGGGTGATGATCTTTGGCGGCGAACCGACTGTCGAGCGGTACAAGGGCGTCGAAAGTGTCCAGGTGCACGGCCCCGGATATAGCAAAATTCTGCTGGGCGACGATTGCGTGGACGACTGGGAGCAATACATCGACCTGATGGCCGATAGTATTTTCCTTAATAGCGGACGTGGCTGCATTAATTGTTCCGGTATTTGGGCTTCGCGGCACACCAAGGAAATCGCTCGCGCATTGGCCGAACGGGTTGGGCCAATCGAAGTAAAACCTCCAGACGATCCGGAGGCGTCGATTGCAGCGTTTACGAACACGGCAATGGCCGAAGCGATCTGGAACATGCTTGAGGCCGACCTGAAGGAAGACGGCGTCGAGCACTGCACGGCGGCTTACGGTGACCGCTTCGAGAAACATGAGCGGTGCGGTTATTTGCGGCCGACGATCGTGCACTGCAGCAGTCCCGCCGCGGCGATTGCGAAAAAGGAATTTATGTTCCCGTTCGCGACGGTTGTTGAATGTCCCCAAGAAAAAATGCTCGAGTCGGTGGGACCAACCTTGGTTGGTAGCGCGATTACGAACGATACGCGCTGGCAACAGCAATTGACGGACGCCACCCACATAAACCGGCTCAACCTGGGCGCGATTCCCACCATCAAGCTGGACTGGCTTCAACCCCATGAAGGAAACATCGTGGACTTCCTGTTCCGCGCCCGCGCGCTGCAGGTTCCCGAAGAACAATTGGCGGCGATCAGCTCGTGATTGTTTAGCCGCGACTCGCAGGGAGTAAGCGCCGAATGATTCGACTCACCCGCAACCCCGGCGAGTCGCGGCCAAACGCAAACCCCCACCTAGCATCCAACATGATACCCTTCGACTTTCAGCCGCAAACGCGAATTGTCTTCGGCCCCGATGCCGTCGACCAACTCGGCGATCTTTGTGCGGAGCTGGGCGGAGGTCGAATACTGGTGGTCAGTGACCGGGGGATCATCGAAGCCGGTCACGCCGAGCGCGGCATGGACGCGATCCGCGCTGCCGGGCTCGAGCCGCATTTATTTAATGGCGTCCACCAAAATCCGACAACCAAAGATGTCGAAACGGGGCTGATGTTCGCGCAGACGATCGAGCCTGATTTGATCATTGGGCTGGGCGGCGGCAGTTCGATGGACTGTGCGAAAGGCATCAACTTCTTGCTCAGCGGTGGCGGGCAAATGAAGGATTATTGGGGCGTCGGCAAAGCTGCCGGGCCGATGCTGCCGATGATTGCCGTTCCCACCACCGCCGGTACGGGCAGCGAGACGCAATCGTTCGCGCTGATTTCCGACGCGGAGACCAAAGTCAAAATGGCCTGCGGGGATAAGAAGGCCGCGTTTCGTGTCGCGGTGCTCGATCCCAAGTTGACACTCACACAGCCTTCGCACGTCACCGCCGTGACGGGCATCGACGCGATCGCTCATGCGCTGGAGACTTACGTCACGACACGTCGCAACGGTGTTTCGATGGCATTCAGCCGCGAAGCTTGGCGGTTGCTCAGCGCCAGCTACATGCGGGTGCTCGATCACCCGGATGATTTGGAGGCCCGCGGCGACATTCAGCTCGGTGCGTGTTTTGCGGGCATCGCGATCGAGAACTCAATGCTCGGTGCGACTCACGCATTGGCCAATCCGCTGACCGCCAACTACGACATCATCCACGGCCAGGCGATTGCAATGATGCTGCCGCACGTCATCCGCTACAACGGCACCGAGTTCGGGACCTGGTATGACGAGTTGCTCGAAGTCACCGAAGGCAGCAACGGTTGCCCTGCGGCCGGCAGCGGACCGATCGGATTAGCGGCGTTCGTTGCCGAATTGACCGAGCGGGCCAATCTTCTTTCGCGGCTGTCCGACGCGGGTGTCGATCGCGGAAAACTGCCCCAACTGGCGACTGAAGCCGCCAACCAATGGACGGGCAATTTCAACCCGCGTAAGGTGAATGAGGAAGAACTACTACGGCTTTACGAAACCGCATATTAATCTGCGTTTCCTCTCTGTAGCGGGGAGGGCTGAGGAGATAATTGATGCAAACTTCATCGCCGCTCTTGGTTCTGCTGGCTGGAACTGCGGTTGTCGTTGCCACTGCGCAAATGGCCAGAGCGCAAATGACCAGAGCGCAAGTGGGCAGAGCGTTGGCCGAAGATCCGCACAGCCAGATTCGAAATCCTAGTCCGTCGGTGAATCAGCCGCCCGCCGTACCCGAGGTCCGACAGCCCGCCGCCGGACAGACTGTTGCGGGCGAGGTTAAGGCCAACCTCGACTGGCCCTTGTTTCGGGGAAACTCGGCGGGCACAGGTATGGCCGGTTCGAAGTTACCGGACCAACTTAAAGTGCAGTGGAAATTCGAAGCCGAAAAAACATTTTTTGAAGCAACGGCTGTGATTGTTGACGGCGTGGTTTACGTTGGCGACGCGGATAATAAGTTTTACGCGATCGATTTGAAGACCGGCAAAGTGCTTTGGAACTATGAAGTCGAGATTGGTTTTGTTGCCGCCGCGGCCGTTCGCGGTGGGCGGGTTTACTGCGGCGATAGCGACGGTGTGTTTTATTGCTGGGACGCGAAGTCTGGAAAGCTGCTCTGGAAACACAAAACCGGAGCGGAAATCAATTCGTCCGCTAACTTTTATAAAGACAGTGTGCTGATCGGCTCGCAAGACGGATCGTTGTACCGACTCAAGGCCGATGATGGCAGGCAGTATTGGAAGTACACGATCATGGCGGCCGGCGGCATTCAGTGTTCGCCGACGCTCGCTGAAGGCCGCTGTTTTGTCTGTGGTTGTGACGGCAACCTGCACGTCATCGATGTCGAAAAAGGCCACTCGGTCGCGACGCTCGAAATTGGTGATCCGACACTTGCCACGCCCGCGATCCGCGGCGATTTTGTTTACTTCGGCAACGAGGGCGCGAAGGTGTTCGGCGTCAATTGGCGCAAGCCGGCGATCGCA
>JAYZEI010000142.1:0-5992 GCA_036337375.1 Planctomycetota bacterium
CGCCGGCTCGGTCGCGGTCTTTAACGCAACCGGGCCGACCAGCGTTGCTAAGTCCAATGGTGGATCGAAGGTCAGATTCCAGAGTTTGATTTGCCCGTTGTTCAGTGCCGCCGCCAGCACGCGTCCGCCGGGCGAAAACCGCACGCTTTGAACCGCCTGTGGTCCCGTCGTTAGTTCCATCAACTCGCGTCGTGAGTCGGTGTCCCAGATTCGTACGCCTCCACGGCTACCGGCAACGGCTAAGATTGAGCCGTCGTGTGTACTGGCGATGTCGGTCACCGCCGATTGCCCGTTCGCTAAAATAGAAAGAGGAACGCCACTATTGAAATCGGAAAATTGCACGCCGTCTCTGCCCGCTCCGATTGCCAGGATTTCACGGCCCTTGAGGAACGCAAGGCAATTACCGCTCGACGGGACGGGCCGCAAGGATCTCTGCTGTTGGCCCGTTGTCGCGTTCCAGACTCTTAAAGAAATCGTTCCACTGGCAGTCGTCAGCGAGTCGCCCAGCGGCGCGAAAACGGCGCAGGTTAAAGCAGCGTCCGGATCAGAAAGAGACTGCACAGGCCGCCCCGTGGCGGCGTCCCAGATGTGAATTTCCGTTTTGGAACCGCCGCTGGCGATCAGCTTTCCATCGGCCGAATAGGAGACATTTCGTACCGACTCAGTGTGGGCGTTGGTTTCAATCTTACTTTCGAAGTCGGCCAGCTTGCGGATCACCACGCGGCGGTCGTCGCCGCAGGAGACCAGTGTCGTTCCGTCCGGCGAAAAGGCCACTCCGGTCACCGAGCGGGCGTGGCCGGACACAGACGCCAATTCCGAGTGCTTCTGCTGGAGGCCCCAAATCCGCAGCCAACTGTCGCGACATCCCGCCGCCAGGTACTGTCCGTCTGGCGAAAACGCCAGGCAGTTTGCGGCCCCCGGTGGTGTAAGTGTTGTACGGATCTGGGCGGAAACGGATCGCGGCTGGTAGTCGGCCGTGCGGTCGGCCGGTTTTAGTTCGCCTGAAAGTGGCCGCAACCGCACACTGTGAAAAATGGTTTCCTCCGCTGCGCCGAATCCCGGCACGCTGGTCAGCGGTAACGACCAATCGCCGCCCGGATCCGAAAGCGCGGTTTGCGGACCTCGCCAAGTGACAAACGCGGTGTCGTCGACCCATGAATCGATCTCGACATCCGCGCCGTTCAGCTTTACCGCGACCTGAACGATGCTGCGTCTGCCCGCCGCAATCGCCGCTGCGCTGCGGCGAAGTTCGCTGAACTGCAAATCGCGGCGATTTAGTCGCTCCAGACCTCCGTATTGGCCCGTCTCGTCGACCAGCGTGAGCATCGTATTGCTGCTGCCCGTTGGCAGTAGTAGGTGGAGGCCGTGATTACTGACGTTGGGCGTCAGTTCAATTGCCAATTCGTAACTTCCCTCGGGAGCAATTGGAATCATTGCGCGGCAGCCGCTGCTGCCCGGCGCGAACAGGTTGCCGTCGCGGCGGGTCCAAGCCGCACCCAGACAGTCGGTCGACAAATCGATCTGCGGTTGAACGTCAACCCACTCGCCTCCCGTTTGACCCTCCCCGACCACGGCCGCGGAATCATCGTCCAATAGCGACGTGTCGTCCGGCGTGTAAAAGGCCGCTAACAGGCCAAGTACTACGACCATCGTCAACAAGGCTGTGCCAAACAGGGAAACCAGCATCCAGCGGCTTCGCCGTAGTGGCGACTCATTGGTGAGAACGCCCGTACTGGTGTCTTGCTCGGCCTCAATAGCGACCACAGTCTCGTTCGTTGTGGGCGGCGGTGCGGGAGGTGGCTTGGCGACGATCTCCGCGTTGATTGGTGGCGTCGAGACTAATTCGGCGGCGACGAACTCGCCTCGGGGCGGAATTTTCCCCTCTTTCACGATAAAGGAAGCCGACGAATCTTGACTCACCGGCGGTGGTTCGGGCGGCGGAGCTAGGCCTCGCGGAACGGTCGCCGCCGCTGAGTCGATGCTCAATTCGTTGCTGTCGACCGTCGGCGGGAGAATGGGCCTTTCGGTGTTTGGAGGTCCGCTCGGTCCGGCGAGCGGTCTTTCTTGGTCGGATGACCGCGGGTCCGGTGGCGTTCGCATGCCCGACCGGGCTGCCCGCAATCCGCCAATGACCTCGCCCATCGATTGGTAACGGTGGTCGGGTTTCTTCGCCACCATTTTTTCAAAAACGGCATCCAGCAACTCCGGCACGTCGCGTCGCGATTTGCGAATCGACGGAATCGGCGCTTCGCGGTGCGCCACCAGCTTTTTCATTTTTGTGTCGCCCTCGAAAACGGCCTGTGCCGTCAGCAGGCGGAACAGCGTACAGCCCAGACTGTAGATGTCGCTCCGTGCGTCCGCGGATCGGGTATCGAGCGCCTGTTCGGGCGCCATGTAGTTGATGGTGCCCATGATTTGGCCGGCTTGCGTCAGATCGTGGTTTTCCGACGATTCGGTTTGTGCCAACTCGTCATCAATTCGCGCCAAGCCCATATCGAGGATTTTGACGACGCCCTCAGTATCGATGAGCAAATTCTCCGGTTTGATGTCACGATGGATGACATCATTTTTATGGGCGTACGCCAAACCATCGGCTGCCTGCATGACGTAATCGACGGCGCGGTCGACGGGCAAAGGTCCTTCAGTACGAATCATCGAAGCCAGGTCGGCACCCTCCACATATTCCATCACTAGGTAGTGAATACCGTCAGCTTCATCCGCGTCGAAGGCCGTGACGATGTTGGTGTGATTCAGTCGGGCCACCGCTTTGACCTCTCGGTGAAATCGCTTGACGGCGTTGGGGGAGTCGATGGCCTTGCTGGACAGCACCTTCAGCGCAACGATACGGTCCATGCGGCGATGCTTGGCTTTCAAAACTTGGCCCATGCCGCCTGCGCCGAGTTTTTCCAGGACGACATAATTGCCGAGTACAAGTCCCTTCGGCCGGCCCTGGTAGAGGCACGCGGCCTGATATTCCGTGAGATTTCCCGCAGCGACAAGTTCTCGCGCAATCGTACTGGCGTTGCTAGTGCGAATGTGCGGCGGCAGCTTGGCTAGAAACTTGTCAAACTCGCCGGCCGACATTAGGCCGCTCTCGTCGAGCAGTTTGACAAATTCTTCCACCGACTCGGGCATGGCGCGGTCTTCTACAATGGACCTGGAAAACCTTGGATTATAGCGGGATTTCGTTCGATGCAAAATTCGCCCCGCGGACCGGCCTGGGAGCCAATAAAGTTCGGCATGGCAATTGACCGAACAAACCTGAGATGACTCACTTGTCCTGGAGCCCCGCCATGCCTCGATGCTATCACCGCCGCGCGCTGTTGTTTGGACTGGCCGCCAGTTTTGGCCTGGCGGGCTGCCGGCAGGGCGCTTCGCCGAAAATGAACGACCAAGCACTGGCTGAATTGCGCAGCCGCTATATTCTCAGTGCCGAGCCCGAGGGTGTGGAAGGTGTACTGGACGTTCAGGAAGGTTACGAGAAACCACGCGAAGTCGTGATGGTCGGTCGAATCGGGGGGATCAAAAACCCATGGACGGCGGGCAAGGCAGCTTTTGTGATGGCGGACCCGGTGGTAATGGCCGACGCGGCTGCTGCGGAAGCAGACGAACACGAATGCGAAGATGCGGGCTGCAAGTTTTGCCAAAGCAAGAAACTCGACAAGATGAACGAAGGGCTGGCTGTTGTCCGGTTTGTCGATGAACGAGGTGACTTGGTGAACATCGACGCGAGGCAGCTATTCGAGGTCAAAGAGCAGGAGACCGTCGTTGTGTGCGGTCGCGCTGAAGTCGATGGACTCGGCTGCCTCGTCGTTCTCGCCGACGGTCTCTACGTAAGGCGGTGAAAAAAACGGTTCACCCGCAGCGGTCAGCAATCAGCCGCCAACCGACAACTGAAACCGGATACCGAAAACCCTTAAGAGGACTCTTATGAATCGCCGCAACTTTCTCCGCGCCACGGCTGCTTCGACCGTTGTTCTGGCCGCGGGTTCACATGCCACGGCCGCCGAACCGCAGTACACTTGGATTTATGTCAAAGACATGCACTGCTCGAACTGCGCGAAGAAGATCACCCGCAAACTCTACACCGTGCCGGGGGTCGTCAAAGTGCAAACCCACTTGAAACAGCACTTCGCGGTGATTACTCCCCAGGCTGGCAAGTCTGTTTCGCCGCGAGCTGTCTGGGAAGCGGTCGAGCAAATCAAATTCGAGCCGGTGAAGCTGCAAGGACCGATCGGCGTTTACCGGAAGAAGCCCGCCGTTTAGCGCCAGCTGCTCGCAGGCGGTCTCAGTCGACGTAGTCGTACGACCGCCTGCGCCTGCGCCTGCGGAAGTGGTGTATCCGAGGTGAAGTTTCACCTTCTCGGAAAAAGTAACCGGCGAGTAGCCGGTAAAAGAACAGCAACAGAAATGCGCCTGCCGTTGCCACCAGGAAGCCCAGCGGACTGATCGGCTGCACGCGGGCTGCGGTCCAGAAATATGCCAGTATGCCGCATCCAATTACGGCGCCGCCGATTCCCATGCACAGCGTTGCGACCGCTCCGCCCGGATCGCGGCCCGGCATGATAGCTTTGGCGAGCAGTCCGGCTAGCGTGCCGTATCCGACCCAGACCAGAATCAGATTGGCCCACTGTTGAAATTGTTCGGGAAACTGCAAATTTTCCATCGCTCGCTCGCCTCCGGCGTGTTGCGGTCTGTTGAGCCCGTTCGTCCACGTTGACAGCGCTGCATGCAGCGGCTGGGACGAAAAACCGTCACTATCGTTATCGACCGCCCGGCGCGAAGTGATTGACCGGATTTACGGGATTTGTTGCGAAGATCGCTATCTGCGTCAACGGTGCTTTAATCCTCTGCTAGCGAGTCTTTTTGCAGGCAACAAGCCTTTCGGCCCGATGCTTGTGATGTTGTGGCGGTCCCCACCACATTGCTTTTGTAATCAGTCGCCATAGTTCGAGGAGACGGTACTTTGCATCGCTCGCTCAGCATTGTTCTGCCCGTGCGTAACGCACAATCGACCTTGCGTACGGATGTTTGCCGCTTGATGGATGTCATGCCCGATCTGGCGGGCCCGCTCGAAGTGCTGGTCATCGACGACGGTTCGAACGACGGCACCGAGGAGGTCGCATGGGAACTTCTCACATCATTTCCACAATTCGACTTCATCAGAAATCCCCTGCCGGCCGGTTTGCGTCAATCGCTGCGAACCGCCTACGAAATGACGCGGGGACACCATCTGCTAATTCACTGCGGGGATAGCGCGATCGACGTCGGGGCGGTGGCTCGGCGTTGTTGCCAGCGGGATTCAAGCGGTCGCTGGCTGGTCGACCGGCCAACGTCGCTTAGTGGAGAACCATCGGATGAAAACCAGAGCGGCTGGATTCGCCGGGTTGCGTCATGGCGGCGGGCGATGCGGGTCGGCGCCGTGCACGACGGCCCTGAAGCAGTCATCAGACTTGTTCGTCGCGCCGCCCTTTATCAGTGGCTCCTCGATGGTTATGCGGCACCGCGGTACGACGCTCCGCATTCTGATTCGTCGAAATTATTTCGCCACCATCAGGCACATCTGAAGTCCGTGCCTGAGCTGCAGAATTCTGCTCCAGCGGAATGTCCGTTCTCTGCCGCCTCCGACGACTGACCAAATCTACGCCAAGTTCGCGGGCGATATACGGGGTTTTGTCCGCTGCGCGGTGGATAATGCTGAAGGACAATATTTCCGTAACATATTGTGTAAAATCATCTTACAGCGTAATTCCGGAGTGATGTCTTTGCCCGTTATTAATTTGTCGTAACACTTAGCGATTCTTCTCGCTTGGATTATTGGGCCGGAACAGTGGATTTTGGCCAATAACCTAACTCCAAGTTTAAGGAGAATCGTCATGAAACAGTTTACTCAGTGGACCGTGCCCCTCGCGTTAGCTGTTGGGGTTGTCATCGGCTCGGGTGCCACGGCACCGGCCGCCAAGCCGAATTTCAGCAAAAGCGGAAATTTGAA
>JAYZEI010000143.1:0-2032 GCA_036337375.1 Planctomycetota bacterium
CGGGCATTATTTTACATTCAATGAGCGCGGCGGCTTCGTATTTGGGCAGGGTTGGCTGGAAACAATATACGACGACCCGCCGGGGCAAGGCACAATTCCTAGTCGGAATTCACGACAGCCAATCGGGCGATCTCGAGGCGCTGATTGCCGCGGACCGTCTCGGTCAACTTCGCACCGGCGCAACAACGGGTGTTGCCGTTCGGCATCTGGCCGTTCCCGACGCGGATGCGGTCGGGCTGATTGGGAGCGGCTGGCAAATGCGATCGCAGTTGGCGGCCATCTGTTGCGCACGTGAGGTAAAACACGCCAAGGTGTTTAGCCGGTCGTCCGAGCGGCGGGAAGCGTTCGCAAAACAAATGTCCAGCGACCTGGAGATTGACGTCATACCTGTCGAAAATCCGGATGAAGCGGTTCGCGGGTTACCGATTGTTGTGACGGCCACGACCAGCAAAACTCCGGTTTTCGATGGCGCGCTCGTTGCCCCGGGAGCTACGGTTTGCGCGGTCGGTTCCAATGCCCTCAACCGCGCAGAGATTGACGGGCAATTGGTCGTTAAGGCGACAACGGTCG
This sequence comes from Planctomycetota bacterium, assembly GCA_036337375.1. Classification (GTDB taxonomy): domain Bacteria; phylum Planctomycetota; class Planctomycetia; order Pirellulales; family UBA7805; genus JAYZEI01. Next base: position 571 of record JAYZEI010000143.1, read on the forward strand.
TCTGCGATGACGTGGATGCCTGTCGTCACGAAGCCGGCGATTTTGTCGAGGCTGTAAGGGCGGGGCGGTTCGACTGGCGGCAGGCAATTGGTCTTGGAGAAGTGGTCGGAGGAACACGAACCGGCCGCGGAAATCGGGAAGAGATCATCATTTTTAAGTCGGTTGGCCTCGCCTTGGAGGATCTCGCCGTGGGAAGTTCGCTCGTCGATCTGGCCCGAGAACGGGGCGTTGGCCGTCCGTTGACGATTTGACGGACGGCGACTTGTTCGAAATGTCACTGGCCGGATTGCGCCGCAGAAATCAACGGCACGAACGAAAACTGCCCCAACGCTTCTTTTTCGATCTGGTCGTTCCGACGGGTGAATCGCCACATAGTTTGTCCGATCGCCTGTTCCCCAATCGGGATAATCAGACGTCCGCCGTCGGCCAGCTGCTCCAATAATTTGCTGGGCAAGCGATTCGCTGCCGCCGTCACCACCATCGCGTCGAACGATTCCCCGGGAATCCCCACGGCCCCGTTGGTTACCCGGACATGGACATTTGAGCATCCAAGTCGTTGCAGAGTAGATTTTGCAGATTCGGCCAACTCGGGGATCCGTTCGACTGTAAATACGTCGCGGGCCAGCCTGCCGAGTACAGCCGCACCGTAACCCGACCCCGTACCGATTTCCAATACGCGTTCGCTGCCCGTTAACCTCGCCGCATCACACATGAATGCTACGGTGTAAGGTTGCGAAATTGTCTGGCCGTGCGTCAGCGGCAGTGCGCGATCTTCACATGCGGCATGCTCGAGTTCATTTGGCACAAAATGTTCTCGAGCAACATCGCGCATCGCCTCAAGAATTCGCGCGTCGGTAATGCCGCGCGCGGCGATCTGCTGATCGACCATTCGTGCTCGAAGTTCGGCGAAACTGTGACCGATCGTTGCCGATTTCTGGCGATTGCGGCGATACCTGCGAAACATCGGTATCAGTATACGGGATGGTGATTTTCAAACGACACGTGTTTCAAACGACACGTGTTTCAAACGACACGTGTTTCAAACGACACGTGGCGCCGACTGAAGACGCACCATCAGGAGAATAAAAAAACGGCCCGTCCGAGTGGACGGGCCGTTTTGGATTGTTAACGACGTTTTGTTTCGAATTAGGCCGCCGCCGGTTTTGGCGGTGCCGGGACGGTCTCGTCGCCGCCCGCTGCGGCTACTGCGTAAATTACACGCCGGGAAGTCGGCGCGAATTGCGTTGCTGGTTGCGAAAAAGACCGCGGACCGGTCAATTCTGACGGTGTCGCCTTGTGGTGTTACCATCCGGCGCAAAAGAGAGGACAAAGCCTTGTGAAAGCTTTGTCCTCTAAGCCGTTGTGTCAAAAATAGCGGTTCTAGCCGGTCAGCGCCTGAGCGGCAACTTGATTTGCCATGCATAACCGGACAAGCTGCGCGTCGTTTCGCACGGACATCTTG
>JAYZEI010000144.1:0-9051 GCA_036337375.1 Planctomycetota bacterium
GGCGTGATTGTCCACCGGCCATTCCTACCAAGCTTGACGGCATACAGCCGCCGTATCGGGTCGGCACCCTGATTCTTGAAGGCCACGTTGAGCCAAAACCGCCGTTCGGTATTCGAGGAAAATTCATCCGGATCGATCGAATTCTTTTCGATGTCGAACGCGTATTCTTTCCATTCGGGGATATCGATTTTTTCGACGTGGCCCGCAGCAGCCAAGAATCCCCCGTGGGATGTGCCGGAACGCCAGCTAGAGATTGCTTCTTTGAAAACACTCGATGCATCGGCAATTGTCACGCCGCCGACGGCGGCCGTGGCGGGCTGAGAATCATTGCCGCTGGCATTCGGCAGCTGCGCGTGCCGGTCGCGGGGCTTTTCGTCGTCCGCTTTTTGTCGTTCGACATTTCGGCGCGGCTTGTCGTCTGATGTAGAAGTGGTGGATCTTCTTGAGCTGCCGCCCCGCCTCCTGTTGCCGAGGTCGTCATCGTCCTTCGAGAACACGAACACGAGCAGCAGCGCCCCAACAATCAAAATCCCCACCCCAGAAATTGCCGATACGATGACTGCGGTATTGTCCTTCTTGCGGTGATATCGCTGCGGCGACTCGCCGCGCGACGTCGCAGGCTGGGAGGCTGGAGGAGCCACCACCGGCGGTGCCCCGCCGCGGGGCGGCGCCGCCGCGGGCGAGGCCGGTGTGGATTGCACGGCCACCTGTCTGTTGCACCGGGTACAAACGATGACTCCCGACCAGTTTTCGGCAACTGGGAGCTGATTTTGGCAATAGGGGCAGATGACGTGAATCATGCTTTTAGCACCGGTTAGGCACGCGTCAATCAACCGGGACGCAACCGGCGAGCACGCCGCTCAACTTCAGCGGCATCCACGCGGCCGTCGCCGGTTCAAGTCCAAACAAGTCCAGCCCCATTTTAACCGATGGGAGGCTACCAATTTCAACCCCAGGCGGGTAGTATTCTGGCTGTCCGTTGTCAGGTTCCCTGTAGCCCCGCGTACGCCTGCTTTGCAACATGGAACACTTCTTCCCGGCGGTGTGCGGGTGGCACGTCCGAGTGCTAGAATGGTCAGGCAGGTTGGTTTCTCTGACGACACAAAAAGGGAGATTCGCAATGAAAAACACCGGTTTTTGGACCGCCGGAGTCTTGCTCGCCACACTGGGTTCGGCCACCGCCCAAGACGATGCTGAAAAATCGGCCGTTGCCGAAATCGAAAAAATCGGCGGTGCTGTCCGCAAAGTGGCCGCTAATGTGGACTGGCGAGAAGTCGATTTTCATTTATCCGGAACGGAACTTAGCGACGGCGGCCTCCAGCATGTGACGAAAATCAAACAGCTCTATTGGTTGAACTTGAAAGATACCAAGATCACGGACGCCGGACTCAAACATCTCTCCGGTCTGTCAGAACTGCGGCGGCTACACCTCGAACGCACGGGCATCAGCGATGCTGGCCTCGGACATCTAAAGGGGCTGGCAAATCTCGGTTACCTCAACCTGTACAAAACCAAAGTTACCGACGCCGGTCTTGCGCACTTACACGGGCTGAAGAATCTCAAGAAGGTTTATCTTTGGCAGACCGGCGTGACCGATGAGGGCGTCGCGGCGCTGCAAAAGGCGCTGCCGGAACTGAATATCAATCGCGGACTCGTCGTTGCCAAACAGGAATCGAAACCGGCCGAAAATCCTCCGACCAAGTCGCTGGCCAAGGGCCAGTTCGTCAAAGTCAGACTGGAAGGCAGCGACAGGATTCTTTCGCTAGCAGAAGTCGAAATCATCGAAACGAACAGTGGCACAATACTGCGCGAGGGCAAGGCGACACAATCATCGATTGGGTCTGACGGAGATCCCGCCCGCGCCATCGATGGTAACAAGGATCAGATCTACACCGGTAACTCGGTGACACACACCACCACGGAAAACAATCCCTGGTGGCAGGTCGATCTCGGCGGCGTGAAAGACATCGGCCGCATCGTCGTCTACAACCGCGGTGATTGTTGCGGCGACCGGTTGGCCAATGGAATTCTTGAGGTGCTCGACGCCTCGCAAAAGGTCGTCTGGACCGGCAAGATCGAAGGCACTCCCTCCGACGGTAGCAAACACGAATACGCCGGGAAATGATCGAAATAGCCCACTGATACCGGGCTACTTTCCGAGTACAATCATAGCCGTTAAGTTTCCATCCAGAACACGCGGTAAGAGGGTTCGTGTGATGAACAGGCAAAAAGTGGTTGTCTCAGCGTTTCTGTTTTCTCTGTTCGGTCTGTTTGCTGTGTCGGTAGCGGCCGAGGTCAAGCCGCCGACGTTTCGCGCCGAGACGATTGATAGCAAAGTCGTGATCGGCTACGGCACGGCGATCGGCGACGTCGACGGCGATGGCAAACCGGACATTTTGCTGGCCGACAAGAAGCAATTTGTCTGGTACCAAAATCCCGACTGGACGCGGCACATCATTGCGGAAAACTTGACCGATCGCGACAACGTCTGTATCGCGGCCCGCGACATCGACGGCGACGGCAAAGTTGAAATCGCCGTCGGCGGGCAGTGGAATCCGGGCGACACCGTCAATTCCGGTTCCGTCCATTACCTGATTCCGCCGGACGACCGCACCAAAATGTGGACGCCCGTTAAGCTGCATCACGAACCGGTCGTCCACCGGATGCGCTGGCTGAAACTGGGAGAAAAGCAGTTCGTGCTGGTCGTCGCACCGTTACACGGCCGCGGCAACAAAGGCGGTCAAGGCGCGGGAGCGAAGCTGCTCGCTTATCATGTTCCCAACGATGTCCGCGCCGAGTGGCGGACGCAATTGCTGGACGACAAGTTTCACGTCACGCACAATTTTGATCGTGGACAATGGAATCCCAGCAGCGAAGCGGAAGAAATCCTCTACCTGGGCCGAGAGGGCGCAGTGTTGATCGAGTTCGAAAACGACAAATGGACGAGGCGGCCATTTAAAGACGTCCAGGGCGGCGGCGAAATTCGCATGGGAATCCTCTCCAAGAGTGCCCAATTTATTGCGACGATTGAGCCTTTCCACGGTTCCAGTCTGGTCTTTTATCGCGGCGCGGTGAACCGAGGCTCGGCCAATGGCAAGATTACGGAAATCGCCGAACGGATCGTGCTGGACGGCAACTTTGTGCAGGGCCACGCCATTGCGACAGGCGACCTGCTAGGCAGCGGCTCGCAGCAAATCGTTGCCGGCTGGCGCAATCCGAATCGCGCCGGCAAGGTGGGCGTCAAACTGTATTATCCCACCGATGCCGAGGCAAAAAAGTGGGACTCGGTCGTGGTAGACGACAACAAGATGGCTTGCGAAGACCTGCGGATCGCCGATCTCAACGGCGACGGCCGCCCGGACATTGTCGCCGCCGGCCGGGCCACCCACAATTTAAAGATTTACTGGAATCTAGGTAGCGAGTAATCCGCCCGGCAACGGCTCATTGCTCGATCATCGCCAGCACTTCCTTGGCAACTTCTTCAGTGCTCTTGTACGACACGTCGATGGTCCGCCAGCCGTACTGATTCATGAGCTCGTGCGCGAATCGGATTTCCTTACCCACCGCGCGCTTTTCGCCGTATTCTTCAAAGGGACCGCGGCCCATCATCTCGATCCGCGCTTCGCGAACGCTTTGCAGTCGGTTGATATTCATCGTCAAGCCGATCACCTTGTCGCGATCGATTTCCAGCAGCTCTTTTGGCGGATCGTGTCCGGAGACCAAAGGTACGTTGGCCGCACGAACGCCTTGATAGGACAGATAAAAACACGTGACGCTCTTCGAGACGCGCGAGACGCCGACGACCACCACGTCCGCACGGTCCAAATCGACCAGTCCCACACCGTCATCATGTTCCAGTGTGAAATCTACGGCATCGATGCGATCGAAATGTTCCTGCTGCAATTGATAAGAAAGTCCCGGCTGATGCCGGGGCACCTGCTCAAGGTGATCGTCCAATAACCGCAACACCGGACCAAGCACATCGACGGATGGAATGCCGTGCCTTTTTGTTTCTGCAACGACGACGTTGCGGATATCTGGCTCAACAACACTGTGACAGATTACGGCATCCGCGTCCGCTGCTTCCTGAACGACCTGTCTGACCGCCTCGACTGTGCGAATGTCCTCTCGCAAGATTTGCTCGACCCCAGGCCGGTCAAATTGGGCCAGCGCGGCTTTTAGAACTTGCTCGCAAGTGCGACCCGTACCGCCTGTGAGAATAAAAACCGGCAGCGAAACGGGCTTTTTATGTTGCTTGGCCATTGCATTTAGTGTCACGGCAGAGAATCAAGCGATTCATGATGGACGGATAAAGAAAACCTGATTAACGCGTTTGCGTATCGTGCTGACGGCCTCGTCGTTGAGATTCACACAAAATAACTCGTCAGTTGCCATTTTCCGATTGTTCAAGAGCAACGGCCGGCATTTGTCCAATCGCGTGGAATAAGCGGAACTGGGCGCGATTATAGTCGCTGATCGAAGAACTGTAAGCGTTCTGGGCATCCGTTCGAGCACGAATGGCTTGGATCAACTCGATCGGCAAGCCAACACCCAGGGTAATCCGTTCTGTATTGGCTTCGTAACTGCGTATCGCGGCCTCCAGGCCCTCCGCCGCGACGGCGGCTTGCCGTTTGTAACTGGCGACGTCCGCCGCGGCCAAAATCACTTCGGCGATTATCTTGTCTTGCAGTTGTTCGACCATGATCTCTTCTTGTACCAGTTGCGAATGCCGCTCGTGACGAGCCAGGGCGTTGCCGATACCGAGGTTGGTCAGTTCCCAGACAGCCACGACGTCCACGTCGCTACGCCCGCCCGTGCCGGAGAATTTGGAGCGGGGACCGCCGCCAAAGATTCCGCCACTCGCACCAATTTGTACGTAAGGCAACCACGGTCGCCAACATTCCTGACGTATCTGCTGAACACGCGCCATCACCAGCGCCCGATGTTCGGCAAGTTCCGCACGCCCGCTGAGCGCTGAGGCAATCAAGTCCCGAACCGAAAGAAATTCATCGACAAGTTCCACCGGCGCGACCTGTTCTTCGGCGGGCATCAGTTGAACGCCTCCCGTAAGCCGCAACAGCCGGGCAAGTTTCGCACCCGCACGGATGAACTTCCGCTGTCCGTCGTCGACACGGCGCTGCCAGACCGCATATTCCGCCTTGGCGCGAAAAACTTCCGATTCAGCAATGGAACGAGCCTTATAGAATTCGGCCGTCTGGTCAGCCATCTCTTTTGCGGCGCCGCCGCCACTACGAGCATTGGCCGTTTCAGCGCGGGCTTCGATCAGATCAAAATACGCCGTGGCGATTTCGAGCAGCGAGTCGTTTACATCCTTTGCTTCGGCCGCGGATGCGGCATCGACATGCTGCATCGCCACCAGCGGCGCGAAGTGCGCATCGGCCAGCGAGAAGTTAACGACCAGCCGCGATGGACCGCCAGAACCGCCGGCAACCGAAGCACCCTCCAGTCCACCGCCACCACCAACAAACAGCGAGTTTCGGTCGCGCTCAAGAATATCACCGTCGGTAGACTGCAATCGCCCGTCGTGCCGGTTCCAGCCAATGCCAAGCCACAGCGACGGCAACACTGCCGCCTCCGCTTTCTGCCAGTTGATTTGCGCGTGGCGAACGCGCTCGCGCGCCAGTTCGACCTGTAAATTGTTCGCCCCCCCTAACTCCAGCGCTGTCGACAGATCGACGACATACGTCTTGTTGTCCGGCAGCGAGTCATCCTGAAGATGGCGAGCCGAAGTTCGTGGGATTTCCTCGACCGGCGGTTCGCCGAGCGGGATTGGCATGAGCTCGTCAACAGACTCGTCTTCGTCACCTTCGCCTTCCACGTCAATCCGCAACGAGGTCAGCCTAATGTCGCCACCGCCCAGCTTGTGCGGTGCGGATGGAAGGGAATGCGGGCCAGCATCGACCGGATTGTATGGGTTCGGGAACTCCGATTTCTTTCGACTTTCGGTCGAAATCGGCACACCGGCAAACGGCCCCATCCGTACCGCCGACGATGGGCGATCCCAATAGGTGCATCCGCCGAATAAACAAGTGAGCATTGCCGAACTTAGCAGCGCAACACCAAGTGATCTTGTCCCGCAAAAACTAGTCGTCTTCGATGTTTCACGCTGAGGCGTCACGATATCCATTTTTAATTAAAAGTCCGGCCAGCCCATGTCCGTTGTGGTGTCAAGATTGAACCACAACTTAGTTTTCCTTCTAGTGTGATTCTTCTTCGATGCGGTCGGCGGCAAGGACTTCCTGGAGTTTAACTTGTTCTCGGCCACTGACGACAACTCGGTCGCCCTCTTTGATATTGACCGACTTGATGGCCGCCAGTTCGTCCAACACGATCAGCACTTCGACTTCTTCTTCGGAGCACGAATTGGTTGAATGATCGACGACCACCACCGTAGAATGTTTTTTTCCGTTCTTCTCCTGTGTGGCAATGGCCGACTTGGGAACCGTTAATGCGCTGTTCCATTTTTTCAAGGTAATTTTTGCCAACCCGTAGTCATTTGGCTTCAGCTCAAACCCTGCTTCCAGTTTGAGTTTTTCATTTTCGATATCAACTTCAGCCCGCATCATTCGAGAGCTGTCAAACGACCTGGCGATCCTCGATAAAGTCAGAGCTTCGCCACCCAACGTACGGATCGTCTTTCCGGGCAGGCGTTCGATGGGACCGATCGTCACCTCGTTGGATTCATTCAATCGACCCGCACGACGCATCGGCACGTGCATAACCACCCGGACTCGATCCACCGCCGTGATTTGAAACAGCGCCGTGCCGCGCCCGCCCGAGGCCGGCTCGACGAATGCGCCGGCGTCTACATTTCGCATCGTGATCAGGCCGTCGAATGGCGCTTTAATGTGCAAATAGTCAGCCATGGTTTGTACCATCTGCTGTTCCGCGATCGCAACTTTGACGCGGGCAGCCGCAGCTTCGGCCTCTTTCTCCGCTGCCATCACGGCGGCCTCTGCACGGATTATCGCCGCTTCGCTAGAGGCAACTGCGAATTTGGCTTCGTCCAGCTTTTGTTCGTTGAGCGCACCGCTTTCGACGAGCTGCTTGGCACTTTTCATTTGCAGATTGTGCAGGTTTAGTTTGGCCTGCTCGCTCGCGCGATTCGCCTCGGCCAGTCCAATTTGCGATTCGTAGCTGGCGGCCTCTTTTTTAGCTTGTTCGAGCAATTGCGACTTGCGCTCGACATCGGCGAGCAGTTCCGGTGCGCGAAGCTCGGCCAAAATTTGTCCTTTGCTGACGTGGTCGCCGATATCAACGTTGACCGCAAGCACATAACCATCGACCTTCGACATCAAGTCGGCCATTTGAAAACCGTAGAACGAAGCGGGCACTTCCACTTCGTCGCGGACGTCGCTTACTTTAACCTTCACAACTTTCACCTTGGCCTTCGCGGTTACTTCGTTGCCGCCGCCAGCAGAATCATTCGTCGCGGACGGTTTGCAACCGGCGTTTGCCAGCATGAAAAGTGCGGCAAACCACAATAGCCCGGTGTGCCTATTCATGTTTATGCTCCAAGTGCAAAAAATGAACTTGTTTGATCTGTTGAAGCTGTTTTTACGGATCAGCCGCTGGGACAGTGCTGTCGGCTTGCCGTTCCGCGGCAGATGCCTCGGCCGATCCGCGTTTCAAAATTTGGTACAAACATGGCACAACGATCAACGACAACACCGTCGCGCCCAACACACCGCCAATGATTGCGCGTGCCAGCGGTGCGTTCGCTTCGCCACCGCTAAATCCAATCGCCATCGGCAACAGCGCGAGCAACGTCGTCAACGATGTCATCAGAATTGGCCGCAGCCGCACTTTGGCGGCGTCCAGGATTGCCTCACGCGGCGTGTAGCCTTCCCGCAGCCGGTGGTTAGCAAAATCGACCAGCACGATCGAATATTCGACCACGATACCGACCATCATGATGATACCCATAAAAGCCATAATCGACAGGTGCGTGCCGGTGGCCATCAGCACGACGACGACACCGATGAACCCCAACGGTACGGTCAGCAGCACGATGAACGGATCAACAAAACTGCGGAACTGTGCGACCATTACCAGATAGACCAGTACGGCGGCGATGATCAGGCCGCCGGTAAACTGCGCGATCGATTCGCGCATCGAGGCGACCTCGCCCATCATGCGGAACGTAATGCCCTTGAAATTGCGGCCCGCCAGGCGGCCGTCCGAAAGCGGGATACGCTCAATTTCCTCGGCCGTGACTTTTTGCTCCCTGACGGCCTGATCCGTGTGGTAACCAATGCGATACAAGGCGCCGCGCTCATCCGAATCCGGCATGCTGCCGAGACGTTCCAGCCCAGCTTCGATCTTACTGACGACCGAACCGACGTCATAACCCGGCTCGACGTTGACATACACGTCGGTGACCCGCGTAATGTTGCGGTGGTTGACGACCGCCGGCGCTCGTTGTGTGTCGTCGAACGTGGCCACATTTTCGAGCCGCCTCGGTCCATGTTCGCCGCGGCCCAATGGAATGTTCTTCAGTGCCTCAATGCTGTCGAGTTCTTTTTCAAGATACTGCACACCAAAGAAGTAATGGTTTCCCTTGTTTTTGTCGATCCAAAACGCCGGCTGAAAATTGATCGAACTGTTAGTGGCGGCGACCAGGTTCTTCATCACTTCATCCGGATCGAGTCCCTGTTTTTTTGCTTCGATACGGTCCATGTTCACGTTGAGAATTGGAAAATCGATCCGCTGCGCGATGCGGACATCCACCGAACCCTCGGTGTCTTTCGCAACGTCAACAATGTGCCGGGCCACGTGCTGCGCCCGTTCGAGGTTCGAGCTCTGTATTTGAAAGTGGATTGGCGACGGCTCGCCCATATTCAACGCGGCGGTTAGCATGCCGCCTGTGTCGAATGAGAATTCAACTTCGGGGAACTTCTCAACGAGCGTCTTTCGAAGCGTCGTGACGTAATCAAAGATACTCTTGCGGCCCTTGGTCTGGAGCAGCATGAACGTGTCCATCGCACCCGTGTTGGGAGTGTAGGCAGCAGGCCAATCCATCAGCACGCC
>JAYZEI010000145.1:0-17308 GCA_036337375.1 Planctomycetota bacterium
ACACTTCGCGGCAAAGCTGGAAAGAACCAAAAACAAGCAACGGGCTCGGCAACTGGAAGATTTATTTTGGACGCTGGTGAACTCAACGGAGTTTTCGTGGAACCATTAAGTACTTCAACCGCCGAGCGGCCGCGATTTGCGGACTGCCCGCCGAAGCAAACGGCGGAAACGCCCTCAAAACCGACCTGTTGTAGTATTTCATTACGTTTACAGCCGTTCGCGCAACGGCAGCGGTTATTTGGGCCGCCAATCGCTATTGGATTACGGCGGCGATGACAATGAGAAAACAAAGACATGGCAAATTTATCTGAATCCCGCGATTGCGGCCGGGCCGATCACTTTTCGCGCCGCACTTTATTGAAGGCGGCCGGACTGAGCGGCCTGTCGTGGCTCACACCGGTTGGCCACCTGCTGGCCGGCGAGCAAGAATCGCAACCTCGCGGCAAACAAGCCAAATCGGTCATTCTCTTGTGGCTGGCGGGAGGACCGAGTCAATTGGAAACTTTCGATCCGCATGCCGGAAGGAAAATCGCCGGTGGGACCACGGCCATCGACACGTCGGTGCGGGGTATTCAACTCGCCGCGGGACTTCCCCAGGTTGCCGAACAGATGCAGCACCTGACGCTGGTCCGTTCAATCGTCAGCAAGGAGGGCGACCACGAACGCGCGACCTACAACGTCAGGACGGGTTATCGACCAGATCCCACGGTCGTGCATCCGTCGATCGGTGCGGTGCTTTGCCACCAGTTGCCGGCAGGCAAAACCGAGATCCCACGCCACGTTTCCATTATGCCGGGCCGTTGGCCCGGTCGCGGCGGCTACTTGGGCAACAAATTCGACGCCTTCAAAACGTACGACCCGCTCGGCGGCATCCCCGACGTCAAGCCGCGCGTGCCGAAGGACCGCTTTCAGGCGAGGCGGAAGGATCTGGACGTCGTCGAACGCGAGTTCGCTCGTGGCCGCCTGAGCGATTTGGAAAACCGCCGTACGGCGCACCGTGCGACGATTGAAAAGGCGGTGCGGATGATGTCGTCCGAACAACTCAAGGCATTTGACATCGCCAAAGTGTCCGAGCGCGAACGCCTAGAATTCGGAGACACACGCTTCGGGCGCGGTTGCCTTGCCGCATTGCGTCTGATTGAAGTCGGTGTACGCTGCGTCGAGGTCACGCTACCGGGATGGGATACCCATTTAAACAATCACGAAGCCCATGCCGAACTCAATCAGATACTCGATCCTGCTTTCGCGGCATTGGTGCGAAAGCTGCGCGAGCGAAAACGGCTGGACGACACGATCGTCATTTGCGGGGGCGAATTTGGCCGCACGCCACAGATTAATGCCGCAGCGGGACGCGACCATTGGCCGCATGGTTTTAGTATCGCGCTGGCCGGCGGCAATTTTCGACGCGGCCACGCCCACGGCGGCAGCGACCCGGACGGCGGTAAAAAAGTCAAAGACGGCGTCGCGGTCGCCGACATCCACGCAACCGTACTACACACGCTGGGGATCGATCACAACCGCATGCTCGACACGCCGGTCGGACGGCCCCTGAAACTAAGTGACGGCAAGGTACTCACCGAGTTATTGACGTAAACACCGGTGGATTGTGCGGGCCCTGTGCGGCTCGGTGATTATTCATCGGAACTGTGGTACGATGGCGGCGCTTCTCCTTTCCGGAAAGCTCCGGATTCCGCGCCGGGCGCGGCCAGCTGGGCGTTCCGCGGATCGACGACCGAGAAGACTTCCGATGTGAAGCCACGCAAAGGGACCGCAAAATGAAGAAATTTATCTTGGTGTCCGTCGCAATTTTGTTGGTGACACCGTTGGTCGCGGCGGGTGCTGATCGTGGCAACCCAACGCTCAAGGCCGGCATCATCGGGCTGGACACATCGCATGTCGTGGCGTTCAGCGGCCTGCTGAACAATGCTAATGCAACAGGGCCGTTGGCCGATGTCAAAGTTGTCGCGGCGTTTCCCGGCGGTAGTCCCGATCTGGAAATCAGCGCGGGGCGGATTGAAAAATTTACCAACACGGTCCGCGACAAATACGGAGTTGAGATCGTCGATTCGATTGGCGAATTGCTAAAGAAGGTGGACGTGGTACTGCTGGAGAGCGTCGATGGCCGCCCTCACTTGGCACAAGCTCGGCCGGTCATCGAAGCAGGTAAGCCGCTATTTATCGACAAGCCTGTGGCCGCCTCGCTGGCCGACACGATCGAGATTTTCCAGCTGGCCGCCAAACACAACGTGCCGTGCTTTTCCAGTTCGTCACTGCGTTACAGCCAATCGACGCTATTAGCTCGCAAACTGAATATCGGCAAGATCAAGCAGGTTGACGCCTTTGGGCCGATCAACCCGCTGAAGGGTCATCCTGATTTGTTCTTTTACGGCATCCACGGCATTGAAATGCTTTTTGCGGTAATGGGCCCGGGCTGCAAAGAGGTGACGTGGCAATCGGACGGTACGGTCCGCGGCGTTTGGCAGGACGGCCGCATCGGAACATTTTCGAAGGGCAAATACGGGCTGAAAATCACGGGCAGCAAGGGTGTCGGTGAAGAATACGGTTACAGCGGTTACGAGCCGTTAGTCGTCGAGATCTGCAAGATGTTCAAGACCGGCAAGGTCCCGGTTCCCGCAGCAGAGACCATCGACCTGGTCGCGTTTATGACCGCCGCGCAGCAGAGCAAGGAAAATGAGCACGCGACGGTGAAGATTGCCGATGTGATGAGGAAGGCCCAAGCGGAGATCACCCGCCGCAAGTAGCGGCGGACAATGCACGCCACCGACACCGCAGCAGGTTGGGCCCCCTTTGCCTGTGCCCCGAATCGCCGGCTACCAAACAATCTCCCCCGCCTCAAAGACCGGACCCTCGACGCAGGTCCGCTTGTAATCCCATTCGCCGTCTTCGATGCGGACTTTTGCCACGCAGGAAAAACAAATTCCAATGCCGCAGGCCATGGGCGTTTCCAGAGATATTCGACAAGGCACCTCGAATTCCTGAGCGATTTCGGTCACCGCCTCCATCATCGGCTCGGGCCCGCAGCAATCAACCCGCACCGACTGCCCTGCTGCAACAAGCTGCTCGCGCAGCAGATCGGTAACCAATCCGTGATGGCCGCAGGTTCCATCGTCGGTGCTGATGTGTACGTCGACGCCCAGTCGCCGAAAATCTTCCACGCCCGCCAAGTACTCGGCCGACCTCGCCCCGTAGCACAACGTGACGCGATCGGCCGGTGCAACCTGGCGCGGCGGATCACCGTAAACTCGGAGGCCGAGAGCCTCCTGCGCGACCGCAACGAACGGGGTTTGTCCGATGCCGCCGGCGACCATGATCAAGTGTTCGGCCGGTTGCGGCGCAAAGCCGTTGCCAAGCGGTCCCCAAACTTCGAGCGATTGCCCCGGCGAGAACGTGGCTAACCGCGAAGTCATCTTGCCCATCACGAGATAGACCACGTCGATACCGATCGGCTCACCTGCCTCTGACAGCACCGTGTCGTACAGCGCCAACGGCCGGCCGATCAGCGGATCGTCGTAGTCCGCCAAGCGGAGCATGATAAACTGGCCTGGCACAATCCGCCGGGCGATTTCGGGACCGCGAAAACGCACGCGGTACGTGTCGCGGGCAAGCCTGACGTTCTCGACAACCGAAACATGGCTTTGTACGGCGGAATCGGCGTAGTACTTGGCGTGCAACGGGTTGCTCATCGACGGCGTCCTGTACCCTTGTGGACCGCTGCGAATCCTGCGGCCCTCCGCAACGAGCGCAGCTCCCTGGCCGTCAATTCGCGAAAATCGCCGATCGGTAATTTCCCCAGCAGAACATCGCCGATCGACACCCGCCGCAATCGTTGCACCTTGTGTCCCAACGCGGCGAGCATACGGCGAATCTCGCGGTTTTTTCCCTCCCGCAGCACCAGTTCAATGATGGTGCTCAGTTTTTGTTTGCGTTTGACTTTCGCCCATTCGGCGCGGGCGACACCTTCGGCGATTCGCACGCCCTGCCGCAGCTTCGCCAAAACCTCGCGTCCGGGCGTACCGGCGACTTGAACTCTGTAAACTTTTTTAATGCCATACCGAGGATGTGCCAGTCGGTTGGCCAGTTCGCCATCGTTGGTCAGCAGCATCAGCCCCTCACTCTCTTTGTCCAGGCGGCCAACGGTGAAAACGCGGCCCGCCTGCGGCGGGACCAAATCGATGACCCGTGGGCGACCGGACGGGTCGCGGCTGGTCGAAACGACGCCTCGCGGTTTGTTGACCAAAAAATAAACGTGGGCGACCTTCGGCAGCAGCTGACCGTCAACGCGAATTTCACTGGCCTGCGGGTCGGCCTTGGCCCCCAATGTCGTGACCAGTTCGCCGTCGACTTCGACGCGGCCCTCAAGAATGATCTGCTCGCACTCGCGCCGGCTGGCAATTCCGGCGGCCGCGAGGATTTTTTGTAATCGCTGCTCGGCCGACGGCTCGAATGGCGGGACTGCCGGCGCATGCCTCGACTTTTGCGCGCTGCGGGCGGACTTGGTACGTGCAGTTTGTTGGCGGCGGGCCATGCGATCACCGATTTGATTCCGGACAACCATATTAAACAAACGCCGGGACGACCGACAGATGGTCGAATGACGGGGTGCCGGATGGTGAAAACCGCCGGCTCCGGCTTTATAATGGGCGGCGTCCACAACGGCTCAAACAAATCGGCGAGATCACCATGGCAAAAAAATATCGCGTTGGCATCATTGGCAGTACGGGTCGCGGAAACTACGGCCACGCGTTGGACGAAGCATTTGTCGGTATCGAAAACTGTGAAAATGTCGCGGTTGCCGATGACAATGCCGGCGGGCGGGCCAACACGGCGAACAAATTAAAAGTCGAACAGACGTTTGCCGACTACCGCAAAATGATGGACAAGGTAAAGCCGGATATTGTCGTGATCGGCCCCCGCTGGCTGGACCAGCACCGCGACATGGCCGTGGCCGCGGCTGAGCGCGGCATTCACATCTACATGGAAAAGCCATTTTGCCGCAATCTGGAAGAGGCCGACCAGATCGTTGACGCTTGCGAACGGACGCACACCAAACTGGCCATCGCACACCCGACGCGCTACAGTCCGAAATTGAATCGCGTCAAACGACTGATTGAAGCCGGCCGATTCGGCAAGGTGCTCGAATACCGCATGCGGGGCAAAGAGGATGGACGCGGCGGGGGCGAGGATTTGTGGGTGCTGGGCTCCCACATCGTCGACGAGGTCCGCGAGTTGGCGGGGCATCCTAAATGGTGTTTCGCGCAAGTTGAAGAGGGCGGCGAACCGGTCTCAAAAAAGCATGTCAAAGAGGGGGCCGAGGGAATTGGCCCGCTGGCCGGTGACTCGATTCGCGCGATGTACGGCATGCCGGACGGTTCGACGGCTTACTTCGGTTCGGTCCGCAACACCGCCGGCAGACCGTCGCGATTTGGCCTGCAGATTTATTGCTCTCACGGCCTGGTCGAAATCCTCACCGGCATCATGCCCAGCGTCAAATGCCTGCGCGACCGCAGCTGGTCGCCGGCCCGTAGCGGCCAGAAGTGGCTGGACGTCTCCTCCAAAGGCTGGGATCAACCCGAGGACCTCAAAGGGCCGCTCTACGAATCTTCCCACACGTTGGCCGTGACCGACTTAATCACGGCAATCGAGAAAGGCCGCGAACCAAAATGCGGCGTGTACGAAGCCCGCGGTTCGGTAGAGATGATCGCGGCCGTTTTCGAATCGCACCGTCAGGGCCGGCCGGTCCAGTTGCCGCTCGAGAATCGGAAGAATCCGCTGACCATGCTGACGAAATAACGGTATTTTGCGAGCCGATCCGGATCCACCGACGCGCGGCAAATTGGGCCCCGCCAGATTGGCTGCCCTTCCATTCGAATGCCCCTTCATCTTTCGCCGCCGAACGATGCCTTTCGTTTCGTCGCGGTGGCCGGGCGGTCTTCGTGGGCAGCGGGACAAATCGGGCAACACGCCCACCCCCTCCGGTGAGGAGAAGATTTCTACACATACGTCCTGGGCGGTTTAAATACTCCCGTCTCGATGATCTGCTCGACGCAATGTAACAGTTCGCGCGGACTGAATGGTTTGAGCATAACACCCAAGATTCCCAATTCGTCACGCAATTGGTCCTGAGACCATTCGTAGCCCTTCACGGTCAGCATCAGAATCGGCAGATCGCGGGTGTGTTCGTGATCGCGGCAACGCGCTGCGAGTCCGCGGCCGTCCAGGTGCGGCATTTGGCAATCGGTGACGAGCACGTCCGGCATCCATTCTTGCAGGATGCCCCATCCCTCTTCGCCGTCGCGGACCGTGCGGACTTCGAAATTTGCACGGCGCAATTTAATTTCAGCGGCGGTGAGGATGTAGTGCTCGTCGTCGCAAAGTAGAATTTTTTTCATAGCAAGACCTCTCACTCTGTTGCCGTGGTAGCGGGCTGTTGTACCGCAACCAGTTCGGGCCGATTGGTCGCTCCCGACGAACTACTCCCCACCCATGTCGCGGTACCACATTCGCTTCCGTTCCCAAGACACCAGTGCCTTAGAAAACTACTTTGGGACCGAACAAAGTCAAATTGTCTGTATTACGGACCGATGTTGAAAAAACGCAACAGAAATCCCATCCACGACCGGAGACCTCATTGCCGCGAGAATCCTTTTGCCGCAGAATGATCGGTCTGACTTGAACAGATTCCAAGGAGTAGTCATGTTACGAATTTCGGTTCTCGTGCTGACGTTACTGACGTTCTCTCCGCTTTTACCCGCCGCGGAACAACCGTCAAAACCCAACTTGGTTGTGATTTTTTGTGACGATTTGGGCTACGGCGACCTGGCTTGCTTTGGTCATCCGACGATCCGCACGCCGCATCTGGATCGGATGGCCGCCGAAGGAATGAAACTGACCCAGTTCTATTCTGCGGCGCCTGTCTGCACGCCCAGCCGCGCGGCGCTGATGACGGGCCGTTTACCTGTCCGCAGCGGTATGTGCAGCACCAAGCGCCGCGTGCTGTTTCCGAACTCCAAAGGCGGTCTGCCGCAAGATGAAATCACGATCGCCGAAGTATTCAAGAGCGGCGGCTACGCGACGGCCTGCATTGGCAAGTGGCACCTGGGGCATTTGCCGCAGTTCCTGCCAACCAAACATGGCTTCGACACGTACTTTGGCATTCCCTATTCGAACGACATGGACCGTGTGGCCGGTGCGCCGCGCGGTCGAAACGCTTTTTGGAATCCGAAGGTCAACTACTGGAACGTGCCGCTGATGCGCGATGAAAAAGTCGTCGAGCGACCGGCGGATCAAACGACCATCACGAAACGATACACAAACGAGGCCGTGAAGTTCATACGCGAGAAAAAGAACGGTCGCTTTTTCCTTTACCTCGCGCATAGTATGCCGCATGTACCGCTGTTTGCGTCGAAAGACTTTCTCGGTACGAGCCGCCGCGGGCTGTACGGCGACGTGATCGAAGAAATCGACTGGTCGGTCGGCCAGGTGCTCGACACGCTCCGCGATGAAGGCTTGGCCGAAAAGACCCTCGTCTTCTTTTGCAGCGACAACGGTCCCTGGCTGATTTTCAACGACCATGGTGGCTCGGCGGGTTTGCTCCGCGACGGCAAGGGCAGCACCTGGGATGGCGGCATGCGCGAACCGACAATCGCCTGGTGGCCGGGAAAAATCAGAGCCGGCAGCGTCAGCCATCAGGTTGCCAGCACCATGGACATTTTCGCCACGGCGCAGCGATTGGTGGGCGTGGAACCGCCTAGCGACCGCACGGTGGACAGCTTCGATCTATCGCCGGTACTGTTCAGTAACGGCCCAAGCAAACGCCGGCTGCTGTTTTACTATCGCGGTTACAACTTGATGGCCGTCCGCAAAGGCCCGTGGAAGGCACACTTCATGACACAAGCTGCCTACGGCCAGCAGAAGCCCGAACAGCACGACCCGCCGATTCTGTATCATCTCGAACACGATCCCTCCGAAACGAAAAATTTAGCCGACAAGCATGCCGAGGTGATCGCCGACATTCAGAAAGAAGTCGAGTCGCACAAACGGAAACTCAAGCCGGCACCATCGCAATTAGAGCTATGACAGCTTCCAGTCCAGCCCGAAATCAAGTGCGACGGCCGAGTGTGTCACCGCGCCGACACTGATGCGTTCGATACCCGTCTTCGCAATTTCGCCAACCGTCTGCAAATTGACGCCACCCGAAGCTTCCAACTCCACCGGCGACGCGTCGCGAATGGCGACCGCCTGCCGCAAATCATCCGGCATCATATTGTCCAGCAGAATCACGTCGGGCTCGTGCGGGAGGACTGCGGATAGTTGACTCAGCGAATCGACTTCGATTTCGACCAGCGGCCGTTCCCCATCCGCATCGGGAAACTGTTCGGCAAGAAACTCGCGAGCGCGGCAGACCGCCGCGGCGGGCGAGACGTCGCTAGCGAGGTGATTGTCTTTGATCAGCACCGCGTCAAACAGTCCCGTGCGGTGATTGCGTCCGCCACCACAACGGACGGCGTATTTCTCTAACCGACGCCAGCCCGGTGTGGTCTTCCGCGTGTCATAGATGTTTGCTTTTTCGTTCGCAACCGCTTCGACGAATCGGCGGGTCAGCGTGGCAATGCCTGACAGGCGGCCCAGAAAATTCAAAATAATCCGCTCGCTGGTGAGAATATCGCGCGTCGCCCCTTCAATCGTCGCGACGCTTTGACCGGCCGCGATTGCTTCGCCGTCCTCCGCGGCGGAAACCAGCCGCGTCCGAGTGTCCATTTCAGCCAGTACTAATTCGACGGCCGGAAGCCCGGCGATCAAGCCATCCTGTCTGGCGACAACCTTGGCCGATCCCGTCGCATCCGACGCAAATAACGCAACCGAAGTCAGATCGAATGATCGATCCAAGTCTTCGCGGACCGCCAACCGGATAAGTTGCCGACAGTCGTCGGCCACCTTCTCGTCCCACTCAATCTGTTTGTAGTCGGTTGCCATAACTTCCACGACGTCAGGTAGTACGTCATCATAACGCACGCCGCAACCATCTGTCATTCTGGGTATGCTAATCCGCCATGCTGAGCGTCACGACCAGCCTCCACAGCCGATCGAGTCCCTTCACGGTGGCCAGGATGACGAGATTTTCCGATAATGGCGGGAACAGGCGGATTTTGCACCGGGGAAGCCAATTGAATGCAATTTGAACTTGTCAGCCCGTTCGAACCCGGCGGCGATCAACCACAAGCGATCGACGCGTTAGTGCGGGGCCTCGCCGACGGTCGCGGCCATCAAATGCTGATGGGCGTCACTGGCTCCGGCAAGACCTTCACGATGGCCAACATCATCCAACAGATGCAAAGGCCCGCACTGGTGCTATCGCACAACAAGACACTGGCCGCGCAGTTGTTCGGTGAGTTCAAAGAATTCTTTCCGCACAACGCGGTCAGTTATTTCGTCAGCTACTACGACTACTACCAGCCCGAAGCCTACATTCCGCAGCGCGACATCTACATCGAGAAGGACGCCTCGATCAACCAAGACATCGACCGGCTGCGGCTCGCCGCGACCAGTTCGCTAGTCAGCCGCAGTGATGTGATCGTCGTGGCTAGCGTTTCGTGCATTTACGGCCTCGGTTCGCCCGAAGATTACCAGGAGATGACGGTCCACTTAAAGCGCGGCCAAACGGTAGACCGCGACGAAGTCCTCGCCAAACTGGTCGAAATTCAATACGAACGCAACGACTTTGAATTCCAGGCCGGGCGATTTCGAGTTCGCGGCGATTGTGTCGAAATCTGGCCGGCGTACGAAGAGTACGGATTCCGCTTCGAGTTCTGGGGGGACGATGTGGACCAGCTTTCGATCATCAACCCGACGAGCGGCGAAGTGATCGCACAGCAGGAGGAGTTGTTCGTTTACCCGGCCAAGCATTTCGTCATGCCGGAAGAAAGAATTGTGGCGGCGGTGGACGAGATTAAACGCGAGTTGGAAGAGCGGCTCGAAGTCCTCCGCGGTCAGGGGAAACTACTCGAGGCGCAGCGGCTGTCGGCCCGTACGCGGTTCGACATCGAAATGTTGCAAGAAGTCGGCTATTGCCCCGGCATCGAAAACTACAGCCGCCTCCTCAGCGGCCGGCCGCCCGGCTCCTCGCCCTACACGCTGTACGACTTTTTCCCCGACGATTTCCTGCTATTCGTTGATGAGTCCCACGCGACCGTACCGCAAGTCCGCGCCATGTACGCCGGCGATCAGAGCCGCAAAACGACGCTGGTTGAACACGGTTTCCGTCTTCCCAGCGCGCTCGACAATCGGCCGCTGAAGTTCGAGGAATGGGAGCAGCGGACCAAGCAAGTCGTGTTTGTCTCGGCCACGCCCGGGCCTTACGAATTGGAAAAGACGGAAGGCGAAGTTGTGGAACAGGTGATCCGGCCGACTGGCTTGCTGGATCCCGAGATCGAAGTCCAACCGGCTCGCGCACAGGTGCCGCATTTGCTGGAGCAGATTCGCGAACGCTCGGCAAGGAGCGAACGTGTACTGGTAACGACGCTGACGAAACGATTGGCCGAGGATTTGTCGGCTTACCTGTCCAAACAAAACGTCAATTGCAAATGGCTACACAGCGAGTTGGATGCGTTCGAACGCGTCGAGCTGCTCCGCAACCTGCGGCAAGGTCGGTTCGACGCACTGGTCGGCGTAAACCTGCTGCGCGAGGGACTTGATCTGCCCGAAGTGTCGCTGGTCGCCATTCTAGACGCCGACAAGGAAGGCTTTCTGCGTAGCGAAACTTCATTGATCCAGACCATCGGCCGGTCGGCCCGCCACGTCAACGCCAAAGTCATCCTGTACGGTGACAAGGTCACCGCATCCATGGAAGCGGCGATTGACGAAACGTTTCGCCGCCGCAAGTTGCAGGAAGAGTACAACCGGCAGCATAACATCACGCCGGAGACGATCAAAAAGACGATTCGCGCCGGCATCGAGGCCGAAGTTACCGCTCACGACCGAGCCAACGCCGCCGTCGGCCGCTCGAGTGATACGACCTACATCACCGAAGAATACATTTCAGAGTTGGAAACAGAAATGATGGAAGCGGCCGAAGCACTGGACTTCGAACGAGCGGCCGCTCTACGCGACCGCATTTCACAACTTCAGGAGTCCATCGGTAAGAATCTCGACGAGGTCGAAGTCCACTCCTCGACGCGCCAAAACCGACGCCGCCGCGGCAAGGGGACCGCAAAAAAAGGCGGCCGCGTGCCTCGGCCCAAGCGGGCCTGACGGCAAGGTGTGCGAACGAACACAAAGAATCCAGCGAGCGTGCGAATCACGAGAATTCAGCTCTCTGCTTCCACGGTTCGTGCCTGCAGCCCTGCGGACTATTTTTTTTCATGAAAGGCACCCGTGATGGCCGGCCGCGCAAACGACGGTGGGGGAGAGTTCCCAAACGATGTAAGGACTACGCCAAATGGGCTTGCCGCAACGACGTAATCGCGGTCAAAGCGGGTTTGGGCTGCGAGTCGGCGGCGTAGAGGCCGCCGTGCGGAAATTCGTGCGGCTCTGAGTCGCTTAGCTGGTTCCAAATGACCGCCTGAACCGCGGTCTTACTCAGCATGACCGGCAAGAAGTTGCGAATCCACTCTTCCTGCCGCTCGGCGGTCCAGTCGTCCGGTGTCGGCCTTGCCGTCGAACCGGCCTTTAGGTCGTCCCCGTTGCCTCCCGGCACGACCAGAGAGATCAGCAACGGCAGTTCCAGGAGCGTCCAACGGTCCAACTGCCGAGAAAACTCAAGCACGTCGCGACGGTTCGTGCCACTGGGGAAGTATCCCAAGTTGAATTCCAATCCGACGCCGGCCAAACCAAGGTTCGAGCGGATCAAGGTGTCGGCCATGTGAATGGGCAATTCCATATCTTGCTGCGTGATGTACTCGCCCCACGGCTGATCAAAACTGACCAGCGCCGGCGTGTAAGGATCGAGTTGCCGCACGGTTTCGACAATCCGCATAGCCATCCGCATACGGTATTGTGAGTTGAAGCCTAGAAAGTTGCCCGCATTGATTCGCGATGCGCATTGCCAAATATTGACACGGCCCTTGAGCCGCAGCACGACCGACTTGACGTATTGTTCGACGAAATTGACAACGTTGTCGGCGTCCTCTTCCCATAAGTACAGCCAGTCCGGTACATCCGATGCGTCAAACCGAATCAGCGGCCCACTGCAGACCTTCAGTCCGTTGGCTACACTCCAGCCGCACTGCTGATCGGCAAGCGCCCAATCGTATTTTCCTTCGCCGACTTCGATCCGCCGCCACGGCAACGGCAGCAGTGCCGTATTAAAAGCGCCGATAAAGCTGGCCGCGGCCGCCTCGTTAAGTGGCCCTCCTCCCAGGCTACCGCCCAACATTGTGTTGAGTTTTTCGCCGCCCGCATGCCTCAATGCCAATGCCTGCTGCGAATAACTCTCGCCCAACGCATCGGTCAACGAAAAGATATCGCCGAGAATTTCCCGCGTGCCGTCGCACGCCTTCGTCGCGTCGTCTTGCGCCGTCGCGCAACGCGAAAACTTTTGCGTTATTTCGCTCAGTTTAATTAATATCGGCTCGGGCACGGCCATACCTACCAGTTCCCAGTTGCACATTTGATTGCGGAAGCGATTTAGCATGCCGCGAGTCAATTCGACTTCGAGCAGATAGGGCCGTTCTCGTTCCATCAGGCTGGCCGTCGCGAGCATCACTTCGCCCACGCCCTCGACCTGCCAGAGAATGTGAAATGCCCCGGACTCGCCGACTGGTCGATCCACAATTAGGCCGCTCTCAGACGCCACAATCTGTGCCGGCCAGGGAACTTCGTCGAGCCCCGTGATGTAGGCGCGTTGCACCGCGGATTCCGACAGACGGTCGCGGTCGGGTATGGTAAACCGAAGCAAACCCATAGTGACCTCAAAAACCGCCGTAGCCATCAGAAATTTCGGGGCAACCTGTGAGAAGCACCGTGCCGCGCCCTTGGACGAGTGTAGCCGAGCCATCTACGCTAATCAACGGAGCCGTTGTTGCTGCGGCGTGTTGCTGTGGCGTGTTGCCCCGCCGTGTTCGGCGCCGGCTGCGGTAAGTTTGCCGAGTCCTCCGGTACCGCTAGTCATGTGAATCCCCGGCGCGGTATACTCTCGCCGTTCCCAATCAACCGGAATTGAATCCATCCCGCATAACAAACGGGATGAGTCCCCTTTCTACCACGAAAACACAGGCAAAGGAGCCGCCATGAGTCAGTCGGTTGTGATGCAAACTTCGCTGGATGCATTTCCTGTTCGCCGCGGTAAGGTCCGCGACATTTACGATTTGGGCGATCAACTATTGCTCGTCAGCACTGACCGTATAAGTGCTTTCGACTGGGTACTGCCTACGGGAATTCCCGATAAGGGCCGCGTGCTGACGCAATTCAGCGCGTTTTGGTTTGACTGGCTGAAGGAACCGAATCACACACTAACATGTGACGTTGCGGCCATGGATTTGCCGGAAGACGTCGACCAAACGATACTCGACGGCCGCAGCATGTTGGTGAAAAAAACCGAAGTCGTACCCATCGAGTGCGTGGTTCGCGGGTATTTGTCCGGTTCCGGCTGGAAGGAGTACCAACAGTCCGGCTCCGTTTGTGGAATTCCGCTGCGCAACGAACTGGTCGAGAGCGATCAACTGGCGGAACCGATTTTCACACCGGCGACCAAGGAAGAGACCGGCCACGACATCAACATCTCGTTTGAACAAATGGTCGAAATTGTCGGCAGCGACATCGCCGAAGAGCTGCGCGAGCGCAGCATCGCGATTTACCAACGCGGCGCCGAATTCGCCTACGAGCGCGGTATCATTATCGCTGACACCAAGTTCGAGTGGGGCCTGGTCGATGACGAGTTGATCCTGATCGACGAAGTTCTGACACCCGACAGTTCACGATTCTGGCCCGTGGACCAATACGAGCCGGGTAAAGGGCAGCCATCCTACGACAAACAATTCGTCCGCGACTGGCTGATTGAATTCGGCTGGGACAAGAACAGTGAGCCCCCTGCTCTCCCCGACGAAGTCGTCACCAAGACACGGGATAAGTATATCGAAGCATTTGAACAGTTGACGGGCGAAGGTTTTGCGTGGAAGTAAATCTCCGCTGAAGGCAGGAAGAGGCCGCCTTGGGCCGGTTCGCGAGGGGATCGTTAGCCGCCGCGGGTGATCGTTAGATTGTCGCGGTGTACCACTTCTTCGTATGGGCAGTGCGAAAGCGCCGCGGCAATTTGGTCGCTTTGCAGACCCTTGATGCGTTCTATCTCAGCAATGCCGTAGTTGATCAGACCCCGCGCAAATTCGTCGCCGGCGGCGTCACAGATCGAAACTACATCGCCCTTTTCGTAATCGCCGTCGGTGCTAACCAATCCAATCGGTAGCAGACTGCGGCCGTCCTGTTGCACCGCTTTGCGTGCGCCGTCGTCCAGCAGCAAACGGCCGCGTGGCTGAACCGAGAAGCCGATCCAGCGTTTGCGCGATGAGACCGCCCCGCCCTGGGCCAGCAGCAGTGTGCCGACCTCTTCACCGGCGAGAATTCGAGCCAGCGTACCTGGTGTGCGTCCGTTGGCAATAATCACATTCTCGCCTGCCGTCGTGGCAATTCGCGCGGCTTCCAATTTGCTCGTCATCCCACCTTTGCCCAAACCCGGATCGCCGGTACGGACAAGGCCGATCACTTTTTCGTCGATTTCTTTGATCGTCGAAATAATGTTTGAAGCGGAGTCGCCCGGGTCGCCATCGTACAGCCCGGACACATCGGACAACAGAACCAGCAGAGGTGCGCGGAGCAGATTGGTGACAAGCGCAGCGAGTCGATCATTGTCTCCGAACGTACTGAGCAGTTCGTCGACCGCAACCGAATCGTTTTCGTTCACGATCGGCACACCGCCATATTCCATCAGCGTCAGCAGCGTGTTGCGTACATTCAAATATCGCGCGCGGTCTTCCATATCGTCGGCCGTCAACAGAATCTGCGCCGCGTGGCTGCCGTGTTGGGACAACGCCTGATCGTAGGCCTCAACCAAACTCGCCTGTCCCACGGCTGCGACCGCTTGCAGATGCGCCAAATCGGTCGGCCGCTGCCGCAGTCCGAGTTTTCCCATGCCGGCCCCCACCGCGCCGGAACTGACCAGCACGATCTTACGGCCTGTGTTGATGATCGAGACCAACTCCTCGGCGAGCGTGTTGATCCACGCCGTGTCAAGCAAACCGTCCGCGCCGGTCAGCACCCGCGTGCCGACTTTAACGATCACGGTATCCGCGGAAGTTGCAATTTCTTGACGTAACAAATCGCTCATGGGTTACCCGTCATTCATCGGCACCGATTTATGACACGCACGCCGGTTAAACGCAAGGCTTGGTGAGCTGCCGGACGACAGCCCCCCAAGTCCGCCGGTGAACGGCTGCAGAGTGCCATTCTACAGGAAGTGTTACTTGGTTGAGAATTGCTATGGCAATGCATACAATGGTACGGGCTTGATCGGAATGGAGCCCCGCTTCGAGCGTTCCCCACCCTAACCGCGAACCCCATTGTCAGGCAGGATGCCTGTGGACGATTCTCGATGAGCGAACTTCACCACGAATGCGGCGTTGCTGCGATTTACCACCTCGGCGGTCCCGATATCAGTCCGATTTGTGCCGATCCCGTGAAGGCTTCACGACTGATGCCGAGGATGCTGCTGGACGTACAGAACCGCGGTCAACTGGCGGCCGGTTTCACAACGTTCAATCCCGATCGCAATCAGTTGATCGATACACACAAAGAAACCGGGTCGGTGACCGAAGCGTTTCGGCTGTCGCATCGCGCCAAGCATGAAAATCTGATGAAAGAATACGAAGGTCGCGCGGCGATCGGCCACGTCCGCTACGCCACCTGCGGCGAGGACGATCGCAGTTACGCTCAGCCATTCGAACGCCACCACATCGAAAAGCGAAAGTGGTTCAGTTTCGGCTTCAACGGCCAACTGGCTAACTATCAACAGCTGCGCAAAGAGATCCTGGACGACGGAAACAACCATCTGGCGCGCGACACCGATACCGAAATCATCATGCACGAAATCAGCCGTACGCTATCGGCCGATCCCGATGCGTCGCTGATGGACATTTGCGAGCGCTTCGTCGGTCAATTTGACGGCGCGTACAGCATGGTCTACTTGAACGCGGTGGGCGACATGCTCGTGTTGCGCGATCCGCTCGGTGTTAAGCCGCTGTGCTACGCTAAAGAGGGACCCTTGTTTGCCGCCGCCAGCGAGAGCGTCGCGCTGCTGAACCTGGGATTCGAACCCGGTAACATCCATTCACTGCTTCCCGGCCAGGCGATTACGATCACGAATGGCGAACTTCGTGTCGAAACGTTTGCCCGCGGATTTCGCGATGCTCACTGTTTTTTTGAGTGGATCTATTTTGCCAATGTGGCCAGTACGATGGATGGTCGCAGTGTCTATCTGACGCGGAAGGCACTGGGCGAAGAACTGGCTCGACTGGAACTCGAGAAAAATGGGAAAGAGTTGCACGACGGAAACACGATCGTGGTTCCCGTGCCCGACACTAGCAAAGCCGCGGCGGATGCGATGGCTTATAAGTTGAATCTGCCCAGTGTCGAAGGTTTGATCCGCAACCGCTACTCGGGCCGCACGTTTATCGAGGGCAACGAAGCGCGACTCAACAAGGCGCAAACCAAGTACACGCCGCTGCCCGAAGTACTCCGCGGCAAGCGGGTACTGTTGGTCGAGGATTCCATTGTCCGCTCGACCACCATGCGTGTTTTGATCAACCGCATTCGCGGACTGGGCGAGGCGAGTGAAATACACGTCCGTGTTGCCAGTCCTCCCATCATCGCGCCGTGCTTTTACGGCATCGATATGTCCCGTCTGAGCGAGCTTTTCGCGCCCAAATTCGTCAACGGCAATCCGATGACATCCGACACCGAGACTAAAATGGCCGAGGACGTCGGTGCCGACTCGCTGCGATACCTGCCGGTCGAATCGATCGCCCGCGCGATCGGCAAAGACGCCGATCAACTTTGCCAAGCTTGCATTACCGGCGACTATCCGACCGAACACGGCCAGCGACTCTACGAGATCGAGATGTCTAAGCCTCGCCAACGGGCCACAAGCCGCGCGTACGAAGAACACCCGCCAGCCGAACCGGTCGCCTGAACAACCCGTCGGCGTTTTATGGTTCGTCAAAATCACCCCCTCCGCAAACGGGGTGAAGTCGCTGTTAAAGATGTCCGCTGACCCGTTCCCGTTCGACGCGATTATCTCCCGAAC
>JAYZEI010000146.1:0-4310 GCA_036337375.1 Planctomycetota bacterium
CGGGAGACCGGGTGTTACGCGATGTAGCAGCCATGCTGTCGCGGAGCGTGCGGCAATCCGACCTGCTGACGCGGTTCGGCGGCGACGAATTCGGGATCATTTTGCCGTCATCCAATCTTAGTGACGCGCAGTTGGCGGCAGAACGCTCGCGGGCCGCGATTATGGCATACATCGGCAAGTTCAAGGGCAAGCCATTTCGGGTAACCGTGAGTGTCGGCGTTGCCGAAGTGGAAGACGGTGACGATGCCTCGAGATTAATCTCGCGGGCCGACGAGGCGCTTTATGCAGCAAAGAACAACGAGCGCAATTGCTGTTTCGCCAACGATGGCACAGGCCGGTTCCGGATCAATGCCTGGAGGGCTCTGCAGAAAAAAACGCAGATCGTGGCCGGCAAGGTTTCGTAAATACCGTCGGCACCGCGTTGCCAACGAAGCGGCGGCGGCAAATGCCGCCATTGCCTCGGGAGAATCGATGGATCCATTCAACGGGTCTAGATTCAACAGGTCTAGACTTAACGCACTTCTGACTTAACGTCTTGGAGGTTGCCGAGATACGACCGTGCAGATAGAATCGGCGGGCGGTGAAGGTTGGACGGCGGAGATGTTCCGGCGGCGACCCAGACGCGGCGCGGTCAAAGGAAATGATCATGTCTCTCAGTGTCCTCGTGACTGGCGGCGCGGGCTACATTGGGAGTGTGGCAGTCGAAAAGCTGATTGCCGCCGGCTACCGAATTGTCGTCTTTGACAACCTCAGCATGGGCCATCGGGCGGCCGTGCATCCGGAAGCCGATTTCATTCAAGGCGACTTGGCAGACCGTGCCAGCATCGATGCCGTCTTTGAGGGCCATCAGATCGACGCCGTAATGCACTTCGCGTCGCGGACGCTGGTTGGCGAATCGGTTCAACGTCCATTTCTTTATCTGGCCGACAATGTCAACAACGGCCTGAATCTGCTACACAGCGCGGTTGAACACGGCATACGAAAATTCATCCTGTCGTCAACCGCCAACCTGTTCGACGCCCCAGAGCGGATTCCAATTGACGAAAATGAAAACATCGTGCCAGGCAGTCCCTATGGCGAATCCAAGTTCTATCTGGAACGCGTGCTCTTCTGGCTGGATAAGACGGTTGGACTGCGTTACGCGGCGCTGCGATATTTTAACGCCGCCGGGGCCACGGACGAGCGCGGCGAAGATCATACGCCGGAAACGCATCTGATCCCCATCGTCCTGCAGGTCGCGCTGGAACAGCGCGAAAAAATTACCGTATTCGGTGACGACTATCCGACGCCGGACGGCAGCTGCGTACGTGATTACATACATATTGCGGATCTGTCTGAGGCACACATACTTGCCCTGCAAGCGCTGGACGACGGCAGCCGCACCTATAATCTCGGCAACGGAAGCGGATTCAGCGTCAAACAGGTCATCGAAACGGCCCGAGAAATCACCGGACATCCGATTCCGTTTGAAGCAGGACCACGTCGCGCGGGCGATCCCGCGGAACTCGTTGCCAGCAGCGAAAAGATCCGTCGCGAATTGGGCTGGCGGCCCGAATTCCCGACGCTGCGAGCGATCGTCGAGTCCGCCTGGAACTGGCACAAACTCCATCCTCACGGATACGAAAAAACGTCCCCCTAGTTTCCGTCACAGGCTAATGACCATGTCGGATTCATTCGACGCGTATTACAAGTGGCTCGGCATCCCGCCGGAAGAGCAGCCTCCCCACCATTACCGGCTGCTCGGTATCCGCGAATTGGAAGACGATCTCGACGTCATTTCGCATGCTGCCGACCAGCGGATGGCGCATCTCCGCTCGCTGCAGTCGGGACAACACGCACAGCATTCGCAAAGGCTGCTGAACGAAATCGCCAGCGCGATGGCCTGTCTGCTGGACGCCGACAAGAAATCCGCCTACGACCGGCGCCTCCGAGTCCGATCGCAGCGACCGAATAAAAATGTCGAAGCCCAGCAACCGCCGCAAGGTCAACCGGCCACCGTCGCGACAACCGAAACCCGCGCCGCCGCAAGCCACCCAGAACTGTTTGGGGCCACATCCGGCAGCATGCGGTCGCGAGTCCGGCGCAACCGGAATCAGTCCACCCGTCTCATCGCGACCGCCGTTGTTGGAATAGTGCTGTTTGTCGCGATTTTCCTCGTGCTAAACTTTGTGCTGAACTCCGACGACCCCCAAGGCGTCGCTGCGCGACCAAATGCGATCGGCAAAAAATCAACACAGAAAAACAGTGCGCCGACGACAAACGAAGCCGCTTCTGGTACCGGCGGAGACACCGCTAAAGACGATGAAACTCCTCATACACAACCGCACGATCCAGAACCGGTGGAGAATAGCAATTCACCCGCAGCGGAACCGCAGCCAGCTGCCAACCGGCCGCCGATCGATAACAGCTCGGAACCGGACGCCAAGCTGCAAACACCACCCGTCGAACAGGGCTTCGGATTGCTGGGATATGCACTCCGGGCGCATCCGGCAGCCGCGAAGAAAATCGGTGACCACTATTACGCGGCATTTCCCGCCCGACTCACCTGGGATGAGGCTCGGCAACGTTGCCAGGCCATGGGCGGCTATCTTGTCTGCATCGAATCACCCGCCGAGGTTCAACATGTTTTTAAGTTGGCACGCGGTCAATATGTTTGGCTGGGCGGGTTCAAAAAAGACGAAAAATGGAGATGGGTCAACGGCGGTTTGATAGAATATGTCAATTGGGCGGCTGGCGAACCCAACAATGAAAAAGGCCTTGAAGATCGGCTCATCCTGGACCTAAACGGCAGCTGGAATGACACCCATCGTAGCGTAGGCTACGTTAGCGGCTTTATTTGTGAATGGGAGTTTTGAAACAACTCACGGAGTTTCAAATACGATGAACCACGCGGCAACCTTTCAACATCCACAATTTTCTCGCCGGCAGGCGGTACAGGCCGGCGCAATCGGCTTGCTGGGCCTGGGTGCGAATCACCTCGAACCGCTCCGCGCGATGGCCGCACCGCAACAAGAAGTAAAGGCCAAATCGGTTATTTTCATTTTTCTTTCGGGCGGACTGGCGCAGCAGGACAGTTTCGACATGAAGCCGCGTGCGCCGGACGAAATTCGTGGCGAATTCAACCCGATCGCGACCGCCACGCCGGGCATTCACATTTGCGAACATCTGCCCGAGCTTGCCAAACGCAGCGACAAGTGGTCGCTGGTGCGTTCGCTGACGCACCCGTACAACGAACATTCACAGGGCCACATGGTGATGCTTGCGGGCCGCACGCCGATGCCGCCCGGTTTCGACGCCAGCAAACCGAAGCCGACAGATTGGCCCTCGATCGCGTCGATAGCCGGTGGCTCGACGCTGCCCCGCACCAATCTGCCCCCGGCGATCATCCTGCCCGAAAAACTGATTCATCGCACCGGCCGCGTCATCCCGGGCCAGTTCGCCGGCCAAATGGGCCCACGGCGCGACGCGCATTTGATCACCGCGGCCCGCTTTAACGCAAAGTCTTACGGTGCTTGGCCCGAATTCGGCTTTCACCACGAGCGCGGCGGCGAAAATCCCGACGGCTTCACCTTCCAGGCGCCCAGCCTCGCGGTGCCCGAGGGATTCGACAAGCGACGGTTCAACGAACGGCTCGGTTTGCTTAAAGAAATCGAGCGGCAACAGCGGGCACTCGCGCAACTGGCCGAGACCGAACCGCTCGACCGCAATCGCCAGACGGCCGTGTCGCTGTTGAGCGACGGCAAGCTGCAGCACGTGTTTGACGTCGTCAACGCCGAACCAAAAGTGCTCGACCGCTACGGCCGCAACGTATTTGGCTGGTCGCTGTTGATGGCTCGGCGAATGGTCGAAGCGGGCGTGAACTTGGTACAAGTCAACTTGGGCAACAATGAAACATGGGACACGCACCAAGCGGCGTTTCCAAATTTGAAGAATTTTTTGTTCCCGCCAACCGATCTGGCGGTCTCGGCGCTGTTGGACGATTTAGCGGACCGCGGGCTGTTGGATCAGACGCTCGTCGTCATGGCCGGCGAATTCGGCCGCACGCCAAAGGTGTTTTCGCTCCCCAAAGCCAGATTGCCCGGCCGCGATCATTGGGGCGCTGTGCAAACCGTCTGGCTGGCCGGTGGCGGAGTCCGCGGCGGCACGGTCGTCGGTTCATCCGACAATCACGGTGGCCACCCGGCGTCCGATCCGCAAAAACCGGAAAACTTGGCAGCCACAATTTACGAAGCGCTCGGTATTCCCAAGCAAGCTGTCTGGTACGACACGCAAGAGCGGCCGATGCCGATCTATCACGGCGAACCGGTCCC
>JAYZEI010000147.1:0-17368 GCA_036337375.1 Planctomycetota bacterium
GTCACCTGAACCGAGGCCTGGACCTCGATCGTCTGTTCGTCGACAAATGTGAAGTTCACTTCAACCGCGTCGAGCGGCAGCGGATGGCACAGCGGAATCAGGTTTGCCGTCTGCTTGGATGCCATGATCCCGGCCAGTCGAGAAACCTCGAGGACATCGCCTTTGACGACGTTGCGGTCGCGAATCAGTTCCAAGGTGGTGTCGGCCATGCGGATGCGACCGCTCGCCCGTGCAGCGCGCGAGCTGACTGCCTTGTCGCTAACATCGACCATGCGGCTGGCGCCGTTTTGGTCAAAGTGGCTGAGACCGGACATAACCAGATGGGGCCCTCAATTGTCGGAAAGCGTCCATTGTAGGCAGCAAACGGCCTACGTCGAGTGGCCGGTCTAGGCCGCCGGCTCACCGCTAATGAGAGAACCGCATTTCGAGTCGCGGCGCAACGGGCGGGTCGAAATTAGGAGGACTCGGTGGCGGAGAAAATCCAATCCTCGACCGTGCTAAATGCGTAGTCGAGTTCGGCTAGCTCCCCGTTCAACGTGTTGATACCACCCGAACCAATCAGCTCGACCTCGTCGAAGTCCTGGCCGAGATTGCGATAGCCCATCCCCATTAGATAGAAGACCTGGCGGCGTCCGAAGAAATCATCGTCACCCGGGCTGTCTAACAGCCGGGCGACGTCGTGACCGCCTTGACCGACATACGTTAGCGTCCGGCCATAACCTTCCGCCGCGAGAGAATATCCCGAACCGCTCAGTACCGCGCTGTCGGCACTCGCGAGCAATTGATCGTCGCCAGTCGAGCCATACAGCCTGGCCACGTCACCGCCGCCATGGAGGGACTGCGCCACGAAACTTTCAAAGCCGATCAGATCAAAGTCGAAACCGGAGCCGATAAAGTCGACTTTATCGGGCCGCGCAAACAAACGGTCCTTGCCGGCCGAGTCGGTTAGCGTTGCGGCGTCGATGCCACCGCGAACCGCTTTAACGATCACCCGCGGGAAACCTTCCGCCACGTTGGAAAAACCCTCGCCGACGATCTGCACGCGATCCGGGCTGGCCGTCAACGTGTCGTCGCCCCGCGAGTCCCAAATGGTCGCCTTGTCGGCGCCGGTCGTCGAAACCACCGTCACGCTATTGAACCGGGAGACGTAACTGGTAAAGTCCGACCCCCGCAGAATCTGTTTATTGTGCTTGGATATTAGCGTGTCTTTGCCCGCCGAATCCTCGACGAGGGCCGTGTTGTTGCCCGTCGAACCGAAGGCGTAGACCTTGCGGGCGTTGACGGTCGAGAATGCGTGCCCGTCGCCGGTCATTTCGCCCGCCCGCGGACGGATCTCGACGCTTTCATCGCCGGGGCCGTCAAACATCTTGACGATGTCGTTGCCGCCACCGCCGTCGTAGTGGATGGTTTCGGTTCCGCTGACGGTCAGGTCGTAGGTCGCACCGTAAACCCGCAGTG
This sequence comes from Planctomycetota bacterium, assembly GCA_036337375.1. GTDB lineage: Bacteria > Planctomycetota > Planctomycetia > Pirellulales > UBA7805 > JAYZEI01. The sequence goes on from JAYZEI010000147.1 coordinate 1,459, forward strand.
TGCCCGGCGTATATCGCACCCGGTCCCGGCCGCCGGTGCCGATGACGGAGATCGCATCGTTGCCTCCATTGCCCTCGACAAAGAACTGGGTATCGGTGTGTGCATCAAATTTAAAGTCAACGCCGTTGACCGTGACCAGGTGCGTCTCGGTACCGGCGGCAAACCAAATGACATCATCGCCTTCCGTACCGACGACGGTGGCGGGGCTGTTGACCTCGATCATGTTCATGAAATTGAGCGTTGCGTCGGCATGGCTGCCTTCGATCTGCACGAAGTACGAGCGGCCGGCAACCGAATCGAATTCCACTTGCTTGGCACCGTCGGCGTAGGCGGCGCTCTGGGCGACCAAACCGCTGTCGTCAAACACTAGAATGTCCAAATCACCGTTCTGCTCGTCATAGGTTGCCGTGACCGCGAAACGCCCGGTCAGGGCCGCCGTGGCGGCATACCAGGAACCGGGGTCTTGGATGTTTTGGTTGGCGAGTGTCACATCGCCGACCACGCCGACGTACGTGGCATCCAGCGAAGAAGTTTGGGGCAAAATCGCGACCAGATAATCCTCGACTTCGCCATCCCGCGCTGGACCCTCATCGCTAATTCCCGCCTCCGTGCTGATGCGGAAACGGGCATAGGTCGGCCCGACGGCCGCGTCTGCGGGGACGGTGAACGTCAGGTTGTTCGCGGCGGGCGTGCCGGACTGAATTACGACGTCCGCAAAGATCTGCTCGCCGTCATCTTTCCAATCGCCGTCTCGATTGAAGTCAATAAAACCCTGCACTTTACCCTGGACGACATTCTGGGCGGCGCTGCCGGTGAAGGCAATCGTGGCGAGGCTTCCCGGTCGCAGGTTTGTCGTGAAGGCGACGCCGTCTTCGTCGTCGCCATTTCCGTCGTCTCCGGCCGTGGCGGTGATGCCGGCGTCGAGTGTCGGTTGGCCGTCGGGTTCGCCATCCACACCGAGTGTCCCGGCGGCGATTGCGCCAAGTCCAAACCCGGCGAGAATGTCGTGCCGTGCGCCATTGTTGGCGAGCGTCGTGGGGTAGCTAAAACCGGTTTCCGGCGCGTCGCCGTAATCGATGCGCGAGTTTTTACCGATCACCAACCCGGAAATCTCCTCTCCGGCGGCAATCGTTATGCTGACCGGTTCGGGTGAGGTAACCACAAATCCAGCATTGGGCGCGGTCTTGATATCGTAGCTGGCGGGGGACACGAGTAATTCAAACTGTCCGTTTGAATCGGTAAATCCGCCGACTTCGTTGAGGTTGGGAGCGCCGTCAAAGTTCGCATCCGCGTAGACATACTCTCCGGCGAGGCCGCCTTCGCCGGAATTATGAAAGCCGTTATTATTGGCGTCATTAAAGACCATCCCGCGCACGAACGAAAACGCTCGGTTGCCGAAGTTAACGTCGTTTGAAACCTCGCCGCCAACAACCGTAACATCATGGAAGCCGTTGGTTGGGAACGTTTGCTTCCAATTGGGCTGCAACACTTCGGCGATTCGATAGTTGCCCGGCGGAATTTCGGCAAAGGAGAAACTTCCATCGACTGCCGTTAGGGTCGATAGCTCATTGGTGTCTTTGCTGCCGTTTCGGTTCGCGTCGTGAAAAATTTCCCAACCGCTGAGTCGAGGTTCCCCGCTGTCCACGCTGCCGTCTTCATCCAGGTCATGCCATTTGAATCCGGTGATGCCCCCAGACTGTTGGTTGCCGAAGTCCAGTCCCGTGACAACGTCGCCGATGTTGTAGTTAACCGGATATCCGTCGGCTCCCTGAAACTGTACCCAACCGTCTTGATTGATTTCACGGACAGTGAAGCCGCCGGGGGAAAGTTCGGTGAATTTATAACGGCCAAGCAGGTTGGTTTGCTGCGAAGGCTCGCCGTCATCGAGCACGCCGTCATTGTCCAGATCGAGGTAGACCGTCCAGTTGGCCAGTCCGTAGTCTCCAAGGTTGAAAACACCGTCTCCGTCAATGTCGTGGTATTTAAATCCGCTGATCTGCGGTTCGACGTTTCCAAAGTCAATGTCGGTCGCCGGCATGTCAAAATCGACGGTGACCGTGTGCTCGAAATTTGCAGCGTCACCCGGGAAGGTCTGAAGATATCCCTCCTGCGGGATTTCGCGGACCGTGAACGTTCCGGGGACGACGGGAATGGTGTATCCGCCGCCGGCAGCGGTGACGACGGAAGTCTCGTCGGCATCGAGCATCTCGTTGCTGTTGGCGTCGATAAAAATCGTCCAACCGGACAGTCCGGACTCGCCCGCGTCCCGCGCGCCGTTGTTATTCCGATCCTCGAACTTGACGCCGCTGATGCTCGGTGCTTCGGGAGGCTCGGGAAGGTCAATATCACCGTCCGGGAGGTCGCCGAATAAGGTCAGTGAATTGATGACCGTAATCTCGCCGGGGTCCAAGCTAAAAGTCTGTCGGAGTCCAACCGTGACATCAAAGCTGCCGTTTGTAAATCCGTCGCCGGTGAGGTCGCCTTCGATTGCATTCGGCAACACGGCACCGCCCGCGATGATTGGCTGCAGCCCATTCCATTGAATCAGCGCGAAATGGCCGGAATCGTTCGGCGCCAAGTCACCACCGGTCAGGGTAATTCCAACAAACGTATTCGCGCCGGCGCCACCTAGCTGCTGATCGGTTTCGAACATAACCCGCATATCATTGTCGGGGTCGGCATCATTTTCGTTGATGACGGTCGTCCCGCCGGAATCCGCTAAACCGCCGGCAAAATTCAGGTCACCGTCCAAATAACGTACGACGTCGCCGGCGATGGGCTCGTCAGTGTTGTTAAAGAACCTGTAAGTCTGGAAGAGTATTGAGCCGGTTGGGTTGACTCGGTTGGCGTTATCCTCAAACAGTTGGTCCACCGTTTGAACGAGCAGTGTGTCCAAGCCGAGCACGTTAAATTGACTGGCGGTCGATGTTGTGTCGCCCACAAGGGGAGCGGCGGGCGCAATGGCGGTTCTCGGTCCGCCGGGGACACCAATGGCCAGATAAGAATCAAAAACGGTATCCGCGGCTGGAATAACGCCGACGGGATTGAATATCGCACTGCTAAATTCGCCGCCGCTACCGACGTCGAGACTCACGCCACCGTCTCCGGCAACCAACAGCGGCACCAGCACGCGGCGGTCCTCTAGGGACTCAATGCCAAGTGGTTTAGCACCGAGGTGCGGTCGACGATTTTTCTTCAACTTCCGCCGCGTTCTTTTTCCGGACCAAAGCCAACTCACTTTATGACCTCCGCATACAAAAGCCGCCCACAGTTGCCCAACCGCCGAGTTGCTGCTCAGCCCGGGGCGCGACCCGCCTGCCGGACGGCGTACAGTTGGCCAACGTGGCCTTACCCGATTTGTCGGCGTCCAGGAAATTAAGGTAACGCCAGTAGATGTATAAGTATTTACCAAACCTTGTTCTATCACAAGAGTTTGGTCAATTTGCCGGGAAAATGCAGCAAGAATTGGCCGGAGAAGACGGCGTGACGTGTGAATTTCTTGACAATTGCTCCGCCGCGGCGATTACCGCTAGCGTCCGGCTTCTTGAAATGTCCCGTAGCGGGCGGTAGGGACTCGCGGAAGGCGATTGCAGGAGACGGTTGACCCCGTCCAATTGTTGAAACCCAGTCGCTGCTCGAGCAACGCGGTATTCTGCGGCCGTGCGGCGGGCGCAAAGGCTCTTACCACAGGCGGCTACGATGGCTTGAAAGATGGGGATGGCTTGAAAGATGGGTTGTGCCGGGCAGTTAGAATTGCCATTCGACACCCAGGTTGACGCCCTGCCACAAACTTTGGCCCGAGGTGTCAACAAATGTTGCGCGTGGCGTGCCCGCCGAGAACGGGGGCGCCGTGTTGAAATTGTTCGGCCCCAGGCCCAGGTCGGTGACGACAAGCGCCTGGTAGCCGGCACGGGCATAGACTTCGCGAAAGAGTCTGTAGGCCACAGAAATGTTGAGTTCCCCCGCGTATGCGACTGTCTCATCGACAGTCTGCTCGTTGATGATGCTCGGCACGCCGGGGGTAACGATGATGTTCGTGCTGTTCTTTACTCGGTTCCCGTAGATTCCTACCTTGAGCTCGGCCCCCACGATCATCCCCGGAACGGGAGAAGCCGACAATTCACCGCCTACCTGAAAACCGATCAGGTTGTTTTCGATGGCGCTTAAGTAGTCCAATGAGCCGGGACCGCGCAGCAGGCTGGTTACCGGGTCCGTGTGCTCATTGGCCCGCGTGAAGTGAAATATATTTTCGTTAACACGAAGGTAGCGAATGCCGAACATCCATGTCCCAGCCACCGGACCGTCGAACGAACCCCAGCGGAACTTTGCGAAATTGAGTTCGAAGCTGTCGAGTGTGGATTCGTGCTCGAAGCCGTGCAGCGCCGCCTGATCGGTCGCCACAAACCCCTGCCCAATACCCGGCACGGGGTCCGTCCCAAATGCGCTGAAGACCGAAAACAGGCTGTCCGTCGAGCTGGTCGCCTGTGCGGAATTTTTCCAGTGCAAGGCACCCATGTAGATAAACTCGAGGTCAAACTTATTGGCAAAATGGACGGCCGCGGTCAGTCGGGTTCCGGCTTCGTCGGTATTCAGCGGCGCATCGCCCGTCGATAGCACCGGCGTGGCGGTGCCGACTCCATCGGTGGTTAGCAGCAAATTGGCGTCGTCGCTATCGCGGCGCATGGACATCGCTTCCGCGCGAAAATCGAAGGCGTGCTCGTCATACCGTTGGATGGTCACCCAGCGGTCCATTTCGGAGGTGTCGGCGAAGAGCCCTGTTTGGCTTTCGGACGGACCGTCCAGGATACCGGCCATTGCCGTTTGCCCGGCCGCCGTTTGCGCTTGGAGTTCCGCGGCGCTGGCCGAGACCGGCAGACCGTGGGGGCTGTATGTTGGGATATCGGAATTGCCAGCGGCGGCAAACACACCCTGGTAGTGCTCAGCCCATTGGTGCTGCGTTGGTCCGGCACCAATCTGGCCGAACGACTGAGATACTCCGCCAAACGTCAGCGATAATGCCAATACGACGGCGAGCGTCAGAACTTGTCTTTGTGGAACCATCGATGCTAGTGCCGCCATTAAATTCCTCCCTGAACGGTCGGCTTGCCGACCAAGTACACGCATAGGCGGATATCGTCACCCTACAATCCATAAATCAACTAGAAGCGGCACAAACGTTAAAATTTGCGCAGAATTCGCGGACCTTGTGCTGCTATTGCTGCGTGCTGTCGCGGGCGGGACGCTCTTCCAGCAAGCTCAATAGAAGACAACGAAATTTCCCGAAGGCAGCCCGCAGCTGCTGGAGAAGCTGTAGGCCGCAGGAAAGTGCCGCGGGCGATTGCTTCGTGAACTGCCGCCGCCGTCGCGGTCCGTGACCTGGTATTGGATGTAGCCGCCTTTTTCCCAGCCCGTCTCCGTCGACCAGGTGATCAACCGGTCCCCCTTCGCGTTCATCGCAATTGATGGGTATTTGCCATTTTTGCTGGCCGAGGACACGTTAACGGCCTGCCCTTCGGATAAAACATCCTTCACAAAAATGTGACCTTCAGTTTCCCATGCGGCGTAGACCCGCCGATCATCCTCGGCAAAGGCAAAGGTTGAGGCTGGGCAGGCGACGATGTCCCAGCGGTGCCGGTGCACCTCGCTGAATTGCGAGTCGGGTTTGTCGGAGGAGAAGATGACGACGTTTCGGCTGGTTTTCTCAGCCGTTCGATAGGCAACGTACAACCGCCCCTTAGACGAGGTAAACGCTTCGATCGTGCAGCACTCGCAAACTCCAAGAGGCCTGCGGGTGATCGGCGTCTCGGCCGAAAAGCTGTTGCCGTTGTTGGTGGACCGCACCCGAAAGACCATTCGATCGGGCCGTCCCTTGACGCGGGCGTGCCAGAACACGTTGACTTCACCTTTTCGATCAGTCGTGATCGATCCGTTTCCGTCCAGGCCGAAGGTGTTGCGGTTTAAGTTTGTTTGGGTTCTGAAGGACTTTTTGTCATCGGCCAGTCGTGCATAAAACAGGTATGTGAATTCCTCGGGTGTCCGCTGTTTGCCTTTCTTCTCCCATTGTTTCCGGACAAAGCCGAACGAACCGTTCCACAGAACATGAACGATGCCGTCTTGGCCCAGGGCCATCCGGGCGCGAAAGATTGAGCCAACACAGCACGCGCTGCCCACAATGCTGTTGACCTTGAGGGGGGCGGAAAAATTCTTCCGCCCCTCGGCTCGACGGACGTAAAACAGGTTGCCTTCTCGGGGCCGCCCTTTGTAGTAGAGCAGATGAACCGTTCCAGACGCATCGGCAATGGCCTGCGGCTGAATGCCGCCATGGGGTGTCTTCTCAAAGGTCACCGCTGGACCTTTTGCCAGTGAAACACCCGAACCGATGAGGATAATCGAGCAAAGGACGATGACTTGCCGGTAGTTCATGTTTCGATATCGTTTCTCGGTCGCCACCCGCTCCGCGGAGGACGCCCCACAGCTGGCGGTGTCTACTCCTCGTTGACCGGATGGCAACTGTTCTCGCTTTGTGCGGGTTAGGGCTCCGGTCCGGGGCCGAAAGGGACCGTCATTTTAAATGCGGGCAGCGAGGCAGCAAGCCGCTCGCGATTGTCATGCTGCGGGAACTAGGAAATGAACGTCGCCCGCATTGACGAATCGTCGCCATCGGGCTTTTTGACGGGTGGATCCACGGCCGGAATTTCTAATATAAAACGGCTGCCAGAATTTGGTTGGCTATCTACCAAAATACGGCCACCGTGTTCGCGGCAGATTTTTTGACTAACGTGCAGTCCCAGCCCCGTGCCCCGCGCGCCTTTGGTGGAGACGAACAGTGTAAATAAGTTCTGCAGTTGTTCGGGCTCGATTCCGCTGCCGTTATCTTCGACGACAACGCGGACCTCGTCTTCGGCGGGCAGATAACTGGTCGATACCTCAACCGATGCATTCTCAATGGTTTCGCAAGCATCAATCGCGTTGGTGACCACGTTTAACACTGCGCGGTGCATGCCCTCGGGATCGAACATGAGCTTCGGCAGGTCGCCGGCGGGCCGCCAGGATAACTTGACGCTCATTTCTTCGGCCCGCGTCTGCATGATTTCGATGACGTCGGCGACAACGTCGTTGAGATCCGCCGCAATCACTTCCGGCTCGCGGTCTTTGCTGAATGCCAGCATGTCCATGACCAAGTTGGAGATTCTTGCTTGATTTTTTTCGACAATGGTCCAGCCTTTTTGCATGACTTCCTTGTCATCTTCTTCCAGTCCCAGTTCAATCAAATAACTTCCGCCACGGATCCCTTGCAGAATATTCTTGATGTGGTGTGAAAGCATGGCGATCGTCTGGCCGACCGCGGCAAGTCGTTCGGCGTGCACCATGGCAGAGTAGTACGACGTGTCTTCCACTGCCAAGGCGGCCTGATGACCGATGGCGACCATCAATTTCAGATGGTCTTCGGTGAACTTGTTCCCACCTTGCTGCAGTATTTTTTGCGGGGGAGTCGAGCTGTCGATATAAATTACGCCAACAATGCCGTAGCGGCCCCGCATCGGCACGCAAATCGCCTCGCGAATATCCATTTTCAGGATACTCGCACCAGTATCCCAACGTGTGTCGTCCTTGGCGTTGCTGGTCAGCACACCTTCCGCATGCTCGGTGACATAATCAAGAATCGTCTTGCTGATTTCAATCTTACTTCCGCCGGTCGCACCGCCGCGGTTGCGGCGAACTTTGGGTTCTAATTCGTCCGTCTCATTATTCACCAACATGATGCAGCCGCGATCTGCTTCGACCCATTCAAAGATCAACTCCATGATGCGGCCGAGCAATTCGTCGATGTCCAGCGTATGACTGACCGCCAGCGCCGTGCGGTACATCACTTGCAGATTGCTGCGAGCGCGGGCGAGCCACGGGCTATCGACCGCTTTATCTGAAACGTCGAAGAACTGGGCGCTACCTTCCTGCTCGGTCAACGCATGGACGATGCGAGAATCGTCCACATTGCCGTAGGGCAGAATATCAACCTTATAATCGAGTTCGGCAGTTGAGGCGTCACCACCGCCGGTGAACAGCATGAGCGTGCGGCCGATCTGCACCTGGTCGCCGCTGTTGAGTAGGCAGTGTTCGACTTGTTCGCCGTTCACGAACGAGCCGTTGGAACTGCCCAAGTCGACCAACTCACATTGATCATCCGTCCGACGTATCTCAATGTGCCGTCGCGACACCTCCGTGTCTTGCAATCGAAACGTATTCGACACATCGCGGCCCAGTGAGGCGAGCGGTCGATCCAGTTCGAAGCGATGACCACGATCGCGGCCTTGAATTACAAACAGCGAAGCCACGCCGAGTCTCCCGGCTTCAGTCAAAGAAGAGATGACTAATTAATCAACCCCTCAATTCTACGGATCAGCGGGCCGTAATGATAGGGTTTCGCAACGAACTGCCGCGCCGTGTTGTGTGGCACACGCGCGGGTCCGAGGACCACGATCGCCTGTTCGTCGGCCGTTTGCTCGGCAAACTGGTCGAAGAGTTCGACGGTGCTGTCGGACTCTAATTCATGGTCCAGCACAATTACGTTGGGATGATATTGCCGCGCGAGCTGCAGCCCGCGGTCCGCTTGGCCGGCTTCAAAAATCTCCATTCCGCGGCGTTCCAATGCGGTTCGTAAGACTTCGCGTGATTCTTCGGACCGGTCAACGATTAACACACTTGGTTTGGTAGTCAAAGGCTGCAGACCTCCGTGTAGATTGACGGTAAAAACAGGCAGGGCGGAAGAAAACGGAACCGGAATTCCAATCTTGCCGTGATTTGTTTTTGACCGCGATTGCCCCACCCGCAACATCCGGCGAACTGTTACGTTCGCGCGGCATTTAATGGAGCCCCCATTCACGTAGGGCGGAGAGAATATCGCCATGCGACGAGTCTGTCAAAACCGATTCCCGGCTTGACGCGCGCAGTGGCGGCACCAAGAATCTAATAGACGTGGGCGACCATGCTGCTCGGAGCACCACAATAAATTTGTTCTTGATATCATCGAGGCGGTGGGGATCGAGGGGGGCTGGCTGGAACAAGTGCCGCAAATTCGTTTAAGGCAGCTTGTTTGTCGCCGAGATTTTGATCGCTTTTATGTCACAATGGTTTAGGTAACTTTGAGAATTCTTCCGCCAGATTACGTTGGGGATGGTGACCGCCGCCGTTTGCGGGTTCTCGTCCAATTTTCTGGGCTGACCTCAAAGTGAACGATTAGCGAATACTTTCACCCAGGACGGCGGTTGACTACCGCGAACGACCATGAAATCTGTGAACAGACATTCTCTCCTTGTTAGTTGTTTGGCGACGATGCCGCTGCTTGCCCTGCTATCCGCGAGCGCGGCGGCAGCGGAAAATACCGAGGACATCGAGCAACGCCTGGCCGGCGCGGTTCGCTACCTCGCGTCGGACGAACTAGAGGGGCGGGGCTTAACTACGGGCGGTCTCGAAAAAGCGGCCGACTACATCGCGGATCGCTTTGTAGAAATCGGATTGCAGACGAAGCTTATCAACGGTGGTCCGTTTCAGAATTTTAAGGTTACAACCAATTCAAAACTGGGAGATGCCGCGGAAAATGTGTTGGCGATCGCCAGCCGCGCGGCCGACGGTAAAGGCAAAGACGACGCGGCGGACAACGGTTGGACGCTTGAACTGGGCAAGGATTTTAACACGCTAGCAGCGGGAGGTTCCGGCAAGTTTGACTTGCCGCTTGTTTTTGCCGGATACGGCATTTCAGCCAAGGAGGCGCACTATGATGATTACGCCGGGATCGACGTGAAAGGCAAGTGTGTGATCGTGTTGCGGCATCAGCCGTTTCGGGGCAATCCTCACAGCCCATTCGGTGACGACCCGTCCCGTCACGCGTTCTTCGAATCGAAGATCTCGAATGCCTACGCGCACGGCGCCGCGGCGGTTATCTTCTGCACGGGCAAGTTCGAGTTGGATAACTCAACCCAGCAGCAGCAGAAAACTTGGCAAGCGGCCGTCGACGCGCTGTCAGAAGCCAATGCCAACTTCAAAAAGATCGAAAAGCCCACGGCGAAACAGGCCGTCGCGCACCGCCGCAGCGTGATGCAGTGGATTGCTCAAATTCAAAAATCTGCGGAACGGCTCCGCAACGATCAAGATCAGGTGCTGGAATTTCACCGCGCAGGCAGCGGTGGCCCGTCGCGTCGCACGCCGGTTGTTCACTGTCGCCGTCTGGTAATCAACCAACTGCTGAAAGCAGCGCTGAACACGGATTTGGCGGCCCTGGAAGAAAAAATCGACACCACAGGAAAACCGCAAAGTCAGAAAATTGCCGCCTGGCACGCGGTTGGCCAGACTTCTGTTATCCGCGAGCAGCAGGCGGTAAAAAATGTCGTTGCGGTGCTCAAAGGCCGCGGCCCCCGCGCGGACGAGACCGTTGTGATCGGTGCGCATTACGATCATCTGGGATTTGGCGGTGCGGCCTCCGCGCAACCGGGGTCCAAGGATATCCACAACGGTGCAGACGACAACGGCAGCGGCATCGCGGTAATGTTAGAAATCGCCCGCCGACTGGTTGCGTTGGAAAAACCATTACAGCGGCGAGTGGTTTTCATCGCGTTTACGGGAGAAGAAGCCGGTCTGCTGGGCAGCGCACACTATGTCAAAGAACCCACCGTTCCCTTGGACAAGATCGTCGCCATGTTGAACTTGGACATGGTCGGACGGCTGAAGGACAACAAGCTAATCGTACACGGCACAGGTACGGCGGACGAGTTTGATCCTCTAATCAACCGGCTTAACGCGCAACACGCTTTCAAGATCGTCAAGAAACCGAGTGGTTTTGGGCCCAGCGACCACACTTCGTTCTACAGCAAAAAAATCCCAGTGCTTCATTTCTTCACCGGCGGTCACGAGGACTATCATAAACCGAGCGACGATTATGAGAAGCTAAATGTCGCCGGCATGCGCCGTATCGGTTCGCTCGTGTCGGAGGTTGCCTTGACAATCGCAGATGCCGACGGACGGCCGAAGTATCTAGAGACCAAACAAACTCGTGTCGCCGGAGGCCGCTGGCCCTATTTCGGCAGTCGCCCGGATTATGGATACGACAAACCGGGAATCCGCATGGATGGCGTTACGCCGGGGAGTCCGGCCGAACGCGGGGGCATCAAAGCGGGCGACGTGATTGTCAAATTCGGCAAGGCAAAAATTGCCACGGTGACGGACTTTGCCAATGTTCTCAGCAAGCACAAAGCCGGCGACAAGGTGCCCATCGTCGTTCGCCGGGACGGCAAGGAGTTGACGGTCGTTGTCGTTCTCGACCCGCCTCGCAAGTAGCGATGCTTCGCTAGCACTGCTGAAGGAAAAATTCGGCGAACCTCCGGTTGTGGTTTCACGTAGCAAGTTGAAACCACCGATAACTGGATGCATCGGATGCCGCGTTACGGTTCGCCTAATTGATACAAATTACCGTTCGGCGAGTGGAAGAATCTCGTGTTTAGAGGCTGCGAAAACTGGCCTTTACGCCGTAGTTTCATCTCGCCACAATACCGCCTCGAATTTTGGGCCTCGGCGCACTGCGTTGAGGTTCTGGTTTGGGCGCCACGTTCACGTTTTACCCCGGCGCAACGACTGGTCATGGAAGACCGTCTCGACAAAAGCAAGGAGTGCTAATTGTGAAAGCCCGTATCTTATCGTTCTCGTGCCTCACTTCGGTTCTCGTCGTCACCGTCTCAATGGGCCTTCTATCGACCGAACGGATGTTTGCCCAGGGAGTCCAAAACACTCGCGGACAGGATCGCATTGCCGTGATTGATGTCAAGCAGATTCTCGAGCAGCATGTACGTTTTAAGCAGTCGATGAATGCGCTGAAGCAGCGATTCGAGGCGGTCAGCAAACAACTGAACGAAGAGCGGCAGCAGATCGTTAAGATGGGTGAAAAGCTCAGCCAATACGAACCCAATACCGCGAATTACAACGCCACCGAAGAACAAATCCAGCGGGCCAAAGCGGAGTGGGCCATCAACGCGGAAAAGCATAAAAAAGAGTTTCGCAACAGCGAGTCCTACATCCTCTGGAATGTTTATAAAGAGATCACGCTTGAAACTCAGCGGTACGCCCAGGTCAATGGCATTGGGATTGTGATTCAATTCAGCGGACAGTCGGTCGATCCGAACAAGCCGACAGAAATCTTTCAGGGCATCACCCGCCCGATCGTCTACAACGCCCCGCATTTGAATATTACGGGGCCCGTCTTGAATCAATTGAATAAGGGGCAAGTCGCGCCGCGCGTATCCGGTGGTGCAGGCGTCGTTCCGCCTCGTACACAACCGCGCGGCAACATTGGTGTCCCGGCACCAAGAAATCAATTCAGACAATAGCCCCTGGCGGTTGGCAAGTTGGAATAAGGACAGCGGGCGCACTCAAGGACGGGTCGGCGCCACTCAGAGCGAGACAAGGATGTCAACAACTACTGATAGGGGAGCGTTGTCCACACTGCCATTTCAGTCTGAGTCCGCATCAAGTTTTCCAGTCACCAGCGACGGGCTGCAACACTCGATCGCCGCCCCGGCTGTCGTGACCGGCTTCGGCTTTTGGAGCGGTAAAGATGTGCGGGTTGAGTTCCGTCCCGCGCCGGCGGGCAGTGGCATTTCATTCGTCCGCACTGACCTCAGCTCGCCGGTTCGTATTCCGGCCAAAGTCGATTGTCGGATCGAAGTCCCCCGCCGCACCACGCTGTCGCATAAATCTGCGACCGTCGAAATGGTCGAGCACGTTCTAGCCGCGTTGGCCGGCTTAGGAATCGACAATTGTGAGATTTGGGTTGACCAGAGTGAATTGCCAGGTTGTGACGGATCCAGTTTGCCGTTCGTCAACGCATTGATCAAAGCCGGAATTGTCGCACAAAACGAACCTCGCCCGCAGTTGTTCGTGCGGGAAGTGACGCGCGTAGGCAACGCAGACCAATGGCTCGAAGCGAGGCCAGCCGAGGGTGTTCTTTCGATACGATATCGACTCGACTATAGCGGAACATCGACCGAGATTGGTCGACAGACCAACGAGTTTGTCATTACTCCGCAAGTTTTTGGAACCGAATTGGCATCCAGTCGCACCTTCATGCTGGAAGAAGAAGCCAAATGGTTATTGGCACAAGGTCTGGGTACCCGGGTCAAACCGACCGATGTGCTGGTGTTTGGAGACAGCGGGCCGATCGAAAATGAACAGCGATTCGAAGATGAGTGTGTCCGCCATAAAATACTCGATGTGATCGGCGACTTAGCACTAGGCGGTTGCCAGGTGGTCGGCGCGATTGTCGCCCATCGCAGCGGACACCGTCTGAACGCCGAATTGGTGAGAGCCTTGTTGACGGAAGGTGAAATCGTGAAACCACAGCGGAAAACGGCGTGACCTGCGGTCAAAAATTTGGAGTCAGTTGGGATGGCTATTTCGAATCAAGCCGCGATTGATCCGCGGGCAGAAATCGACGACGACGTCGAAATCGGACCGTTCTGTGTGGTCGGACCACACGTCCGCATCGGCCGCGGCACACAATTGGAAAATAACGTAACGCTAATTGGCGATGTCACTATCGGCGAGTTCAATCATGTTTATCCGGGCGCAGTGATTGGCGCCGAGCCGCAAGATGTGAGCTACCAGGGCAGTCCGACAAAGGTGCAGATCGGCGATTACAATACGATTCGCGAAGGTGTGACGATTAATCGCGCCACGGAAAAGGAAAAGGGCGTTACTTCGATCGGCTGTCATAATTACTTGATGGCCAGTTGCCACGTTGCTCACGACTGCAATCTGGGTGACCACATTATCATCGCCAACAGTTCATTGTTGGGCGGTCACGTTTGTATCGAGGACTACGCATCTCTTTCCGGCTGCGTGTGTGTGCATCACTTTGCAACAATTGGCAGTTACGCATTCATCGGCGGGCTGTCACGCGTGATTCACGACGTGCCGCCGTTTATGCTCGCCGATGGTCAGCCGACGCGTCCGCGCTGTATCAATGTTGTGGCGCTAAAGCGAAACGATTTTCCCAGCGATGTTATCGCTGCCCTGGCCGAGTCGCACCGATTGATTTATCGCGCCAAGGTCGGACTGGATCACGCCCGTGAGATACTACGCGGCAATCAGCAACTGGTTCCGCAGGTAAACCGGTTACTGGCTTTTGTGCAAACCCAACAGGAAGGCAAGCACGGCCGCGCCCGTGAACGCCGCCGCGCGGCCTGATTCGAGTTTCGGCCACGGCACCGTGCAACCATGATTCCCACCGCCATCATCGGAACTGGTCATCTTGGCAGGTTTCACGCTCGGCTCGCGCAGCAAAGCGATCAATTCGACGTGATCGGTGTGGTCGATCCCGATGAGCGGGCCCGGCAGTCGGTCGCAGCCGAAATTGGTGTTGCCCATTATTCCCAAATGGCATCCGTGCTTGGACGGATCGAGGCCGCGATCGTCGCCGCGCCGACACGGTTTCACCACGCGGTCTGTGCGGAATTGTTGGCGAACGGCATTCATGTGCTGGTTGAAAAACCAATTGCCGCAACGCTTGAGGAGTCCGAATCGCTGGTTTCTTTGGCGACTCAGCACGCCCGCGTTCTGCAAGTCGGTCACATCGAACGTTTCAATCCGGCGTTTGCCAAAGTTGAGTGCCTGATCGACTCGCCCAAGTACATCGAAGCGCGTCGATTGAGCGGTTACACGGGTCGCTCAACCGATGTTGGTGTCGTGCTGGATTTGATGGTTCACGACGTTGATCTGGTGCTGGAGTTGGTTAAAAGTCCGCCGACGAACGTCGAGGCAATGGGTATTTCGCTGTTCGGCAGCCACGAAGATGCCGTCACAGCGCGGATCACGTTTGCCAACGGCTGCGTTGCTAATTTGACTGCGTCCCGCGTTAGTTTCACCGCCGCGCGCGAAATGCAGATTTGGAGCCCCAGCATTTTTGTCGGTATTGATTTCGGCGAACGGACGGCCCGCGTCGTGCGGCCGAGCGATATTGTCCGGCATCGCAACATTGACCCCGGCAGCCTGCCACCGGATCAAAAAGAGATCTTTAGCGAAAAACTGTTCGAGGAATTTCTCCACGTCGAGGAATTGTGTGGTGAGGCGACAAACCCGCTGGCCGAAGAACAGGCCGACTTTGCCGCCGCAATTAACTTGGGAACCACCCCGCGGGTGACTGCCGTAAACGGTCGCGATGCGTTGGCGTTATGCGAGGCAATTTTAGATTCCATTAAAAGCCACGAATGGGACGGCCATCGCAACGGCCGGATCGGTCCCTTGCCGACATTCGCCGACCGTCCGGACCTATCCGAAAGTCTTCCTCTGCGTCGAGCGGGCTAAACGTGTATCCCGCCGGGATCATTGGTGTGCGGCATCCCGCTTTGGCCTGAACCGAGAACAGTCGCCTGTCTTCGCGGCGCACGTAATTTCCCTAGAGATTGGTCCACGCGAAGGTGTCTCGAGGGGAACTGCGCGTCTTGGTCGTTTTCAAAAATGAAGCGCGGCGGTTTCACTCCGCCTGGCGAACTTTCTCCGGTAAATCGCCACCGTCCCCTCCACCGGAAAATCGGGACGCTGCTTCGATGCAGAATGGAGTCGCGGTCGCCGGCAGCAGGCGGACCGATGCTTGTCGGCGATATCAAGCTCAGCTGTGAATGTTCGCGACTGGGGTATAATCGAACGCCGAGCAAAAAGGTGTGAAGCGTCAAAATTGTTTCACCGACGGGCATCACGCGTTAGGATGGCTGTCTTGGACGATCCAGACGACGGTCGGGTCAAGGTGAAACCCTTCAAAGGACGGGCTAGTTATGTCGACGATGGTTTCAGGGTGGCAGCGCGAAGGATACCAACACGTCTGGATGCCATATACGCAGATGAAGACGACGGGTATGCCATATGCCGTTAC
>JAYZEI010000148.1:0-23557 GCA_036337375.1 Planctomycetota bacterium
CGCCGGTAGCGGGGCCAAACAAGCCGCACCCGTTGCCCGCGACTTGCTGAAGCACATGGCTGAAGCCGGTTGGTTCGAAGAACGACAGGCGACCGCAGACGAGCGATAACCGCCGCGAACCCGGCGATTCGCAGCGGGAAAGCGCGGCCAATTCTGCTGGATCGAGGTGCTGCGCGTTACTAAAAGACTTGCCTCACTTCAGCATCGTTCAATACAACCAGCCCCCAAATGCCGAACGGAATTCCCAGTAGGCAGCAAGCGGAAGCGCCCGGAATCAAACTGACGATGCATGCCGTCGTGGCGATGCCCCGGCCTTTCATCTTGCTTAGATTTATTCCGCCAAAGATTACAAATATTTGCGCCGCGGCTTGGAGGCACATGCCACCGATCGCACCATAAAAGCCAAAATAGTATCCAATCCGTTCGGCCTCAGTGGCACCGGCTGGCGGCCCCGCCGCTGCCGGGTTACCCGGAACACTCATCGCAAAGGCTGTCAGCCCCAAATAAACTCCCATGCCAACCAGGCCAATAACGCCGACGACCTGCAGGGCAATTCCCGGTCCCCTGACTTTTTGCTTAGCAACTTCGACGGGCGGCCGTTCCGCCGACACACCCTGTTGATAACGGTCCGGGCTGGCGTACGGGTTCGGTGAATTATCAAACGGCATGCCGCTCGTTTTCTCGACGGTCGTCGGGACGGGTTGTTAAAAGTGCGGGGCCTGCTGGTGGAGGAACCGGATGTCCGTCTGCGCTACAGATTACTCAAGGGTGAAATCGGGCAGCCGTACAATCTCACCGCCCTTGGCTGCCGATTCGTGTGCGCAAATGCCGACACAGGTCCAGTTGGCACTGGTGACAGCGTTGGGCCACGGGTCGCGGTCATCAACCAGGGCACTGACGAATTCGTTGACAAGATGTGGATGTGATCCTCCGTGTCCGCCACCTTGGATGAACGAAAGGTGTTCGCTGTCATGGATTTCTTGCGGCAACGTGAAATGCTGGATCGCTTCCGGCAACAATTGAGCGTAATCGGGAACCTCAATCTTTTCCGGAATTTCCGGTTCGGGTCTTTTCGCTGTATGAATCACATGAGGTTCGTTTTCGATCAACGTCCACTCGAAACTTTTTTTGGTTCCGTACACGTCAAAGCTCTCTCGGTATTGCCGCGCTACGTCGTAAAGGAACCGCCAGATATGCGCCGTCAGGTCGCTATCTTTGATTTTGATGTGGCAGGTCTCGACCGCGAAACGATTTCCAGACTTTTCAGCGATATCGTCGCGGACTGTTCCCGAACCAAAGCAACTCACGTATTCTGCGAGTCCATTCACCAGTCCGAGGCAAGGGCTGACCACGTGTGTCGCGTAGTGCATCGGGATCATCTCTTCCCAATAGGCTGGCCAGCCGTCCATGTCCTGCGGATGCGAGGCAGCCAAGTGTTGAATCTTACCAATCTCGCCCTTCTCAAACATCTCTTTAATGAATAAAAACTCGCGGCTGTAAACGACCGTTTCCGCCATCATGTACTTCAGTCCCGTCTCGCGAACTTTTTCGACGAGCTGCCGGCATTCGTCGATCGTGGTGGCCATCGGGACGGTACACATCACATGTTTACCCGCGTCGAGCGCCGCCAGCGACATCCAGGCGTGATCCGGAATCGGACTGTTGATGTGAACGTAATCGACATCTGCATCGGCGAGTACGTCCTCGTACTTGGTGTACCGCCGCTCGATGCCGAACTGATCGCCGACCTTGTTCAGTTCCGCTTCGTTGCGGCGGCAAATGGCGATTACGTTGGCGTTGGCGTGCGCTTGGTAAATCGGGATAAACTCCGCGCCAAAACCGAGTCCGATCATGGCCACGTTGACCTGTTTTTCGCTCATAGTTTCCTCCGTTACGATTCCCGTGTATTCTCGTTTGGTGCCGAGCCGAGGGCGGCGAATTTCCCAGGACATGCTGCCGCTGGAACCGGTTTGGCGTTAAACGAGGAATTACTATTTAGGCCTGCTCCGCGAAAGGAACTCCAGCAGGTCCGCGAAGTCCTGCGGGTGCAAATCCTTCTCCAAACCAACCGGCATCAACGAGAGTTTGGACTGATCCAATTCGTCAATGTCACTCCGCTCGATTGTATGTTTTTTGCCCTCCGCATCTAGTAGTTCGACCGATGTGGCGGACTCGGCCGTCAGCAGGCCCGTGATCTGCACGCCGTCGGCCGTGACGACCGTCCATTGTCGGTAGTTGCCCTCCACCGAACGGTTCGGATCGAGGATTTCGATCAGCAGTTCCTGTTTGTTCCGCTTGCCGATGCCGGTAAGCGGCGGTCCGACTTTACCTCCGTCGCCGTCGATCGTGTGGCATTGGGCACACTTTTTCTTGAACAGGGCCTGCCCCTTCGCCACGTCGCCGGATCTGCCGAGAGCGGGCAAGATGGTGTCGATGATCTTTTGCCGGTCCGGGTTCGGCAGTTGTCCCGCCCCGGCGATCTTTCGCGCGCGAGCGGCCAATTCCGCGTCGCGGTGCGTTGTGACTTGCTGCCGAGCTTGGTCCGACAGATCGGACACATCGATTA
Source organism: Planctomycetota bacterium (assembly GCA_036337375.1). Lineage (GTDB taxonomy): Bacteria > Planctomycetota > Planctomycetia > Pirellulales > UBA7805 > JAYZEI01. The sequence continues at coordinate 2,567 of JAYZEI010000148.1, forward strand.
GGCCCTCTTCCAGGGCATCCAACAGCGACACGGTCCAAACTTTGCGCCGCAGCAGAACTGAAATCGCAATACGCCGTGATGCCGGGGTGATACCCGCGGCCCGGCTGGCGAGCAACCGTCCGGTTTCGGCCGACCGGCTCGAGGCGATCGCCTGCAGCAAACCTTGGACAAGCTGTGGCGGAGCCTGCGGCGTCATCTGCTTGAGAATCCAACTTGTCGTCTTCGCGTCATCTTCAAGCCTCACCAATCGTTCCGCAGCATCAATACGACTTGCGGGTTTCAATTTTGAGTCGCCCACCTGCTCCGCTAGTTGTTTGAGTACGATCCGCACATCGCCACCAAAGATGTTGCGCTGGTTCCAACGATCGGCGAGTGCGACCAGCCGGTCCCGTTGGCTTTGGGGCAAGGCTTTCATCAACGTGGCAAGTTCCGCGAGGTCGGCGGGAGTTAACTTTGGAGGCGTGTCTGCCGGCCAGCCGGAAACCAGTCCATCCAACAGCGCGGCGGTCAATTTTTCGTCCGCGCCCTTCAAAGACGAAACCGTACCAACGATCGAATCGACATCACCACGGCCCGCGTAATTTTCCGCAACTAGTCGCAAAACCTTATCAACTGCCGGGTGCAAACCGCTTTCGAGAGGCGGTCCGCCGGGGCCCAGTTCGATCAACTCCAAGTCGTCGTACCAAGCCGTGCCGGCGGATTGTCCCCAGCCGCCGAAGAGACAGTTGATGCCAATGACCGAGCGGTTGTGAGAGTTAAATGTGATGGACAGCGGCGTCCAGTCTTTCGTGCCCGTGATCCCTTTGGTCCGCACGGCCTTCGCGCCTTGTAATTCGTGGACGTTAAACAATGCGCCGAACGCGCCGCGTACGTTGCGGAGTTCTTTAGCCTTTACCCAGCCGGTCAGTTGATAGTTGGTGTTCGGTTTGACAGTTACATCGTGGAACCAGCTTGTGTCGGAACCTTTTTCCGAACTGATCTCCACACAGTATTTTCCGGTCCTCCCGCCTGCGGCTAATTTGTGGCTGGACTGCCCGTTGTAGTTGCGAACCTTCCAGTGTGTCGGCTGCTGGCCGCTGACTTCTTCAAATGATGGATTGGCCAACAGGTTCACCGGCTTCTTCGGAGTTTCCGGCTTTTCCACCTCCCGGCCCGATCCGGTTGTCGAAGCCAGCACGGCCTTCAAAAATCCCGCGTCGTGCTTTGCCGCCGCTATCGTCGCCGCGTCGGGAATCCAGCGATCGTTCGCATTGGAATCCTGTCGAATTGCGTCAAAAATCGCCGCGCCGGCGACGCTGCTGCGCGGCATTTCCGCCAGCGCGAGAAACGCGGCAAGCCGCACTTGCGCGTCTTTGTCTTCCAGCAGTCCGGCGGCCAGTATCGCAGTCGTCGCCTCGTGACTCGGTGGTACCACCTGTGCGGCATTGCGGCGAACTCCGGCAGATGGATGGGACAGTGCGCGAAAAACCGTCTGTCGGGCGTTCGTCTCCGCCTGCAGCCCGTGCAATGTCCACAGCGCATGAATGGCGCCGACATTCAGCCCGACGTGATCGACGCCGGTGTCCTCGACTAATTCAGCCAGAGCGGCGACGACGTCCTGCTTGCCGCGTTCGACCAGCAGTCGCTGTGCGTGTTTGCGCCAGTGCATGGTCGGATGTTTGAGCGCCGCAACGAGTTGCTCGGGCGTTGCGCCGGCTAGTGTCATCGGCTTTTGCGGTTCGGCCCGTTTGTAAACCAGCCGATAAATGCGACCGTGGCGTTTGTCGCGCAGGTCCGTTTCGTAGGCGTTTCCTTTGCCGGTCTTGTAACCGCCCGGCGTTGGGTTGTGTTGGACGATGTAGTTGTACCAGTCCAGCACCCAGACGTTGCCGTCCGGCCCGACTTCGGCCATGATCGGTGCGGACCAGTCGTCGTCGCTGGCCACCAGATTGGATGGGTTGGTCGATTTGAAATCCGACCCGGCGCGGTTTAACACAAACGTGCCGACCAAATGTCCCGTTGGCCCACAAACGAACGCCGTCCGGTTCCAGTACTGCTTGGGATAAGTCCTCGCGGTATAAATCGCGTGCCCCGCACCCGCCGTATAGCCACCGTGCTGATCGACCTGCCGCACGCGGTCGGTGATGGGTCGGAATTTGTACGTGTCCGCGATGGTTCCCAAATTTCCGGACGAAAAGTTGCTGACCGTCTCGTAATGCCGATTTGCGATCGGCATGTAAGTGCTGGGGTTGTGATTTGCGGTCGAGCCGAGAATGATGCCTTCTTCCGTGATTCCAAGTCCCCACGTGTTGTTGTTCGTCGAACGCACGAACTCCAGCGCCGATCCGTCTGGCATGAAACGGAAAAAACCCATGCGAAAGGCATAAGGGTGTTGTTTGCCGGCGACGGTCGGTTGCGAATGGTTGTAGCCTTGCATGGCCCAAATCCAGTTGTCCATCCCGTATTGAAAATTGCTCACGCCGCCGTGCGTGTCCCGCATATTCCAACCGGAGATGAGCACTTTGCGCTCATCCGCTTTGTCATCGCCGTTGGTGTCTTTCAGATAAAGCGTCTGTGTACCATCCTGTACGATCACGCCCCCGCGCCAGAACGTAATCGCTGTGGGTATGCTCAGTTTTTCGGCAAAAACGGTAAACTTGTCCGCGTGGCCGTCGCCGTCCGTGTCGGCGCAGATTTTTATGCGATCGCGGCCCTGACCCTCGGGCTGCAATTCGTTTGGGTAGTCAAACGTTTCGCCGACCCACAAACGGCCGCGCTCGTCCCACGACATACAGATCGGCTTGACGATGTCGGGTTCGGCCGCGAACAATTTGACTTCAAAATCGACCGGTGTGACGATGTGTTTGATCGACTCCGCGGCCGACAAAGGAAGTTGCATGTCGTGCACGTCGCCTTCGGTCGTACCCCAGCGTTTGCCGGGCGGGTAGAAAGGCACTTTCGCTTTGACGTATTCGAACGGCTTGACGTCTTTCCGCTTAGCCGTCACCTCCGGCACATTGAAAACATTCGGATCGTAAAACCCGGGCACGGCGGCTGGGTCGGCGCCGACGGCCCAGCGGATGCCGCGTTCGATCAAATTGTGGAAGCCCGGATTGGACCATGTGCGCTGATCGTGTCCCCAGGCGGTATAAAAAACGCGGCCGTCGCCATGCGTGCGAGTCCACGTCCACGGCTCGCGGCCGGTCTCGTCGATGCGATACGAAAGCACCGTGCGATTCTTATCGTTGTGCTTGTCGTGGACATACGTTTCGTCCCAACTTTCAAACCCGCCGAATCCCCTCATGATCGGGTGGTCGGCGCGAACGATATTGGTTGAAAACGTTCCCGTCCCATGCCGCTTGAACTGCCCGCCGACCAGTTCGACGTAGGCCGGTGAATTCAGAAAGCAATAAGAAGCGCAGTGAATTGGGATCAGCCCACCGCCGTCGGCGACAAAAACCAGCATCGCCTTTTCCTGTTCCGGCGAGATCTTCGTCGTGTTGGCATAAATCGCTAAACCCGCATAACGAGAAAGATTCTGCGAATTAAAGTCCGACAGCCGGTTAGTGTACGTTAGGTTAATCCCGCGCCGCGCTAGTACCGGTTGCAATTGCTTGAAGCGTTCGGCCGGTCGATGATGGCCGTTGTCGCCGAAAAAGAGGACTTTAATGCTATCTTCTGCGGCCGATGTCGATCCGGACGAGAATGCGCCAACGATGGCCGCGAAAGCAATAACGGTTGCCCTGCAAGACATTTGAATGCTCCCTGTATCGGTGGGTGTCGGGTCCGCAGGCGGTAAGGAGAATTTACATCATTAAGCTACTTGCTGATGTGCGTGTCGTCCACCGCCGGTCCGGCACGGTTGACGAATGTCGGCGTCCCGCGAAACACGTTTGAGCCGGCAGCGGCCGAATGCCCGCCGAAGGGCTCTACGAGAAAGGGAAAACATGACCGTGCCCCCTGTCGAGGTGTTCCATATCGGCAAAAGGGGTCCAGCAAGTAATTATTACGGCCGCCGCACGCGATGATGGGCTTGGTAAAAATTCAAAATGCGCCCCCTTTATGCTAGAAATTCTCGGGGGAAATGTCACACTTAACGTACTGGCAGGCTCCGGTTCCAAACTCCAGCGGGAGGACGAGTTATGAAGGTCACAATGTGCGTTGCCGCCTCGATTGCCACCGTGGCGATGTTGGTTGTTTCTGCTTCGGCGCGGGCCGATTTGTCGGTCGAACAGAGCCTAAAAAAAATCGATGTCGAGCGAGGGATTGTTGCCCTCGTCGGTCTGCCCAACAGCGATGCGAGTTATCCGATTGCATTAGCTAAGGGAAGCGGGCTGACGATCTATGCGCAACTACAGGACGAAAAACAAGCGACCGCCGTACGTGAGGCGGCCGAAGCGGCGGGTCTGCTCGGCCAGCGGGTTTTTGTTGGCTGGGGGACGTTCGATACAATTCGGCTTGCGGATAATGTTGCCGACGGCATTCTGGTCGCAGACTCGGCTCGTGATAAGACGCCCAAACGAGAGTTGTTACGGGCGCTGAGACCGAAGGGCGTGTTGATTTCAGCTGCAACCGTGCAGGTCAAACCCGTGCCAGCAGGCATTGACGAGTGGTCGCATCCGTATCACGGGCCAGACAATAATCCGCAGTCAAACGACAAGCTTGCCCGCGGCGAGTTTCGCACGCAGTTTTTAGGCTTTCCAAAATTTAGCCCGATGCCCGAGCAGTCCGTTATTGCCGGCGGACGCATCTACAAGGCCATGGGGCATATTGCGCACAAGGCGAATCAAAACGAAATGCTCAACACCCTGCTGTGCATCAATGCGTACAACGGAACAATCCTGTGGAAGCGTCCGCTGTCGCCGGGCTTCATGATTCATCGCAGCACAATGATCGCCACCGATGATGCGCTGTACATGGGCGATCATGAGTCTTGCAAAATCATCGACGGCCGCACCGGCAAAGTCCGCGAACAGATTAAAGTTCCGAAGAACATCACGGACGGGCCGGTTTGGAAGTGGATGGCCATCAAGGATGGCGTGTTGTACGGGCTGGTCGGAAATCCGGAGATCAAGGTCGGCACGCAGCGATCAAATCGCCGCGGCCTGGGCCACTGGCCGTGGGGCATGTGGGAAGGTCACGACTACAAAGACCCGCGGACGGCGTTTGGCTACGGGCGGACGCTGGTCGCGATTGATTTGAAAACCAAAGATATTCTCTGGCACTATCGCGATAAGGAATTTCTCGACGCCCGTGGCATCTGCATGAATGACGAGCACATCTTTTGCTGCAGTCCGGAGCGGTTTTTGACCTGCATCAATGCCGATAGCGGCTCACTGCTGTGGAAGAACTCGGACAAAAATTTACTCGAGGCGGTCGGACCCAACACGCGGGCGCAACACTACGTAACGGGATATGCCACGACTTGTTATGCGAAGTGCAACGATCAATATATCTTCTTCGCCGGTCCACAGCGCAACAAGATGGTCGTTGCGTCGACCGATGGCGGTAAGCTTGTCTGGTCGCATCCGCACGGCAATCTGCAACTCGTCCTCCGCGACGACGCGATTTATGCCGCCGGCCCCAAAACGACGGGCGTCCGGCTGGATTACGAAACCGGGAAAAGCCTCGGGGCGCTGCCGACGCGCCGCGCGTGTACGCGGGCGACCGGCTGCGTGGACAGCATTTTCTATCGTACCAGCGGCGGCACGGTTCGCGTTGTGACCGAAAGCAATCAGGCGCAACATATCGCGCCGATGCGGCCGCCTTGCCAGGACGGCGTGCTTATTTCTAACGGACACTTGTACTGGGGTCCGTGGATGTGCGGCTGCCAGCTTTCGTTTTACGGCAACATCGGACTCGCGCCGGTGAATAATTCAAAATCGGTAAAGGGCGACCCGCCGGCTCTCGTCGTTGGCAAGAACATCGAAAATGTGAAACCGCTTGCCGCTGAAGCGGGCGACTGGACGACCTATCGCGGCAACAATGCGCGCGAGGATACGACGAATGTCAATGTGCAGGACCGGGTCGCGCTGCGATGGAAAGCGGATGTTTCGACCGGCACGTTGCCGACCGCGCCGGTGGTTGCCGGCGGAATGGTGTTTATCGCCAATCGCGCGGGCGCCGTTCGCGGGCTGGACGCCAGCGGCAAAGAACTCTGGAAGAAATATACCGGCGCCGCGATTTACTATGCTCCAACCGTGGCACACAATCGTGTTTACGTTGGATCGGCGGACGGCTGTGTTTACGCTTTCGAAGCCGCGACAGGCCGTTTCCTCTGGTCGCGGCGCGTTGGCCCCCGCGACCAACGGATTCCGGTCTATGAAAAACTGATTTCGTCTTGGCCCGTCGCCGGTGGCGTCGTCGTCGACGGCGGTACCGTTTACGCCGCGGCCGGGATCGCCCATTATGACGGCACGCACGTGGTCGCTCTGGATGCCGTCAGCGGTGAGCTGATATCAGAAAATCGCACTTCGGGTGCGCTGTCCGAGCAAGTCAACAGCGGCATCAGCATGCAGGGTAACTTGACGATTGTCGATGGCGAACTCCGTTTTCTGGCTGGCGGCATTTACGAGACGGCTCGGTATGATTTAAAAACGCTCAAGTGCCTGAACACGCCCAAGAACCAAATCACGTCCCAATTCCGCACGGCGTTTTATCCGTACTATCCGACGTACGGAAAATTTGTGTCCCTCGATCATACCTGTGGCGACAACTGTACACTGACCTTTGACGCCAGTTACGAGGGCAATCTGTTCACCGACCTCGCGCTGCACGAACCACTTCCGCCGGGCGTGCAGAAACCGTACAAAGAGGCCGCGCGGTGGCATCGCCGCCGCGGCGGGGTAGAGCCGAAGACTGTATGGCGCGACAAAGGGGTTCGGCGCTTTACCAGTTTTGTGATTTCGCCCGAGCGACTCGTGGCGACGGGGCATCCCGATCAGTCGCCGGAAAATGCATTTCTTGTCGCGATGAACATCAAAGACGGCTCGGATGCCTGGATGGAAAAGCTCCCGGCTGATGCCGTCAAAGGCGGTACATCCATCGACCATCGGGGTCGGCTGTATGTGGCGCTGGAAAACGGACAGCTGTTGTGTTTCGCGCCGGCGAAGAAATAGGCGGCCGCCGATGCCAATTCGAGATTCTGCCTGAGCTGCCGCGGCGAGTGCCTGCCCCGACCAGGGAAAGGAAATCACCGTGGTGGCCGTAGGCCGGGATCTGGACCGCGACCTGGACCGCGACCCGGGCGTGGCCTGTTTTTGGATTCGACCATTCCCCAATACCCACCGATAATGTGTGGGAATTGCCCCGGCGTTACGTGATAATGCCAGCCTCGCTGCTTGTCGAAATGGACGTTGAATTCATTCAGCGAGTTGACTTTCAGCTCTCTGGCGAGCAGTCCCTTGCCTTCGTAAGGCCCGTAGACGGGGAAACCGTCAAAAGCAAAGCCAATGACCGGCGAGTGCGAATTTCCGTCGTCGGTCCAAGGCGACTTAACGCAGACCGGATACTTGTGGTAGTGATATAGCGAGTTCGGCGCCGGGTGTCCGCAGCAGCGATCGACACGCCACACCGCATCCTGATCGAGCAAATGGTCGAAGGGATTGAAAAATACGACGCCGTTAATCGCGATTCCAATCGGGCCCATTGGCAGTGCGTGATCGTTGTTATTTTTGTCCTTCATCGCGGTCCGCCGCGGATTCTCTTTTGGCTCCAGTGGAATGTACCACGTCAAGTTTTTCTCGGCGATGTAGTTTGGGTTGCCGTCCAGCGCCCGCCAACGATCGGGGAACACGGCCGTCGGGTGGTTCGGCAGATTTTTGGACTTTACGATGATGTGCTCGTTGCTGATCCTGATGACGACGTTGTCGGGAACGAACTTGTCGCGTTTGACGAGCTTGCCCGCTAGATCCAGATAACCGGTCCGCAGCCAGGCGCTCGTGTTTCCGGAAAACGGCGCGATTAATTTATCGGATCGATAGAGAATTCGGTCGGCGTTCGTGTGTTCAAACTGAGCAGGACGCACTTCACCGCCACCGCGGGGATCGTAGTACCAGCGACCGCCAAGATGATCGAGAACTTTCAAATCTAACGAATCCGCTTTCGGCTCCGAGTTCCCGACGTAATTGTCGGGTGGGGGAACCGCAGCCAGTTCGAACGAGTTGATCCAGAATTCGGCCTGCTTGTCTCTCGCCGCGCCGCCGCTAAATCCGACGCTGACGCGCAGCGTGTCGATTTCAGAAAACGGCGTGCGAAACTGCATTGAGTAACTGCGCCATACGGCCCCGCCCAGTTGTCGATTCGTCCCGGGATCGGCCAAGTCTTTGCGCTCTTGCTGAACCCGAGCGTAAAACCGCCGCTTTACGTGGTCTAGCGCAGTGGCTCCCTTGTTCTTGAAGAATTCAACTTTCAGGTAGAGATCCTCATTCTCGACATGAAAGTCTTCTTGCGCTATTCCTCGAATTCGTAATCGAAACCATCTTCCGTTTTCCGGACCGATCTGCGTTACGCTGGTCGCCAGCGATCCGGATGACTGTTTGTCGCCGTTCAGATCTTCGCCAGCTAAAAATCGAATGCCCCAACCGGAGTGCTCGCGATGGATATCTGACAGATTCGTGTAGGCTGCATCGCCGTGGACTTCGAACCCAACCGGCGCGGCGGTACGGCGGTTTGTGGGCAGTAGAGCAGAATTTTCAATCAGGGATGTCTCGCCCGCGGCAACGAGGCAACTGCAGAAAACGATCACACCACACACGAGTTGCATTGGAAGCCGGCTCATAAACAGTGCTCTCCAAGAACTCGAGTTCTCAATCAGCGTTCACTATAACGTGCAGCGGTTGCGTCTTTCTACAATTTTGGACCGCTGATTGAAATCGTGATTCAGAGTCAGTCTGTGGAAGAAGACAACTCCGCGATTATTTCGGCGGTCGTGGCCAGTCGTGCAAATTTGTTTTGCCAGATTTGCAGGCAGGCATCGTGAATATGATCGTGGATGGCCGCCATGCACTCGCCGACCGCGATCGCGCGATAGTTGCGATTGGCGGCGGTCATCAACGTGCTGTTCACACAAACGTCGGTGGTGATTCCCGTAAAAATCAGCCGGTCAATGTCTTGGCTCCTTAACGCTAAATCGAGCGGAGTGCCGTAGAACTTGTCGTAAGTGTGACCTTGGATGACCAATTCGCCGGGTTCCGGCGCGAGGGCCTCGATGGTCGCCGCCGACTCGGGGCCGTCCACGGCGCCGAGGCCGATCAGACAGTTGTTGGACGGATAGCCAAACCCAGTCAGTTCGCCCGGCGGGACCGCCAAATGTTCCGGGCCAAAAGGATCGCCACGTAGGCACGGTACGTTCGTGGCGTACACGTATTCGGTAAAGATCACCGGAATTCCACGGGCCCGGGCGGTGGCGACCAGCCGCTGAATTCCGGGAATGATGGACGTCGCGCCCGGCAAGGCGAGTGAAGCACCCTGATCAAGAAAGCCGTGCTGCATGTCGATGACCAACAGCGCCGTGCGGCCGACTTCGGCTCGATGCGAGTCCTTGATCCGCTGTAACTTGGCCTGAAACAACTCTTCGTGTGTCGGCATTCCGTGCTCCTCTGTTTAGAAGGGAAAACTCCCGCGGTGCGTTCGCCCGGTTCGGTGAAAGTTTCGCTTACCCGGTTGCTATTCCGCCTCCGGCGCAGCTTCGGGAACCGCGTCCGGACTACCCGACCGTCCGTAGTTTCGGTGTGCGAACTCAGACATTTTTTCAGCGTTACGGCGGCCGGCATTGAATTCAATGGTGTACATCGCCACCGGCCGGTAGCGGTTGAAATACGAATATGCCGCGACAATTCCCGACCAACGTTCCAGGTGCCCTGAAATCGGAGCTCCGTCAGACAGAAACATGATCGTGTCGATGGCCGGCATCTTGCAGGCCACCTCGATGGCATCGTAGCTCCGCGTGGGCGGATTCAATTCGATGTTATCGACCGTCTGCGCGATATAGGAACCGGCACTGGATGAGATCATGCCCTTGTCGCTGAGCACGCTGATCTTGCCGCCGAAGGTAATCGCGTTGAACCGCACGTGCGCCGCCAAGCCGCGCATGGAATCTTTGAGGTGAATCTTCAAATTGGCAATACGGCCGCCTTTCATCGACATCGACGTGTCGAGCACGTAGACGAATCGGTCGCTGAAAATCGATAGATTGTAAAAGGAACCGACGCCATTGAGGTCGAGGTGGTGCATCTTGACGCGATTGCGATAGTCAAGTGTCGCCTGACGGTCCGCTTTGAACGTGTCCTTAACCTTGGTCCAATGGTCGTCCCAAATGCTCGGAGCGCTCGCCGGTTGGTCGCGGAAGATGCTCGCCAGCGCGTAGTTGACATCGAGCCGAAAACGTCCGTGTTCTTTTTTGAGTTGCCCAATCAGCGGCTCGATGGAATCAGTCGATGGGATGGCGCCGAGCGCTGAGAGGACATAGACCTTGGTTGGCCAAGTGCAGTTCTCCAGTCGCGTTAGAAGATACGGCACAGAACTTTCGTGCCCCACGCGTTCGCAGGCCCGGGCTGCTTCGATTTGGATTCGGATGTCGTCGTTTTCAAGCGCCTTATGCAATTCGGCCAAATAATCTCCGTCTGTCGCCTCGCCCACGGCCTCCAAAGCGTAGCCGAGCGCCGGTAATCGCATGTCGTAGTTTGCCAGCAGCGGACTCAGTCGCGTGAACCGCGCGTCGGCACGCCGCTGGGGGCGAAGCGCTTTGCGGGTCGCTTCACCCGGCAATTTCTGCAGGGTGCGGGCCAGGAACAGCAAGGCGGCGGCCTGAACTTGCGGTGGGCCGCGACGCAGCAGCGGTTCGACTTGTTCCGTAAGCGATTTGAGCCGCAAGTACGCGGCTGCCAGCAGCGCGAGTTCCTGAATCGATTCGTTGTCATGGGCCAAAAGTTGTTTGACATACTTCGTCACGTTTGCCGGCGGACCGACCAGCGGCCTCGACTTGGCTTGCTTGACCTTCTTGGCATCGGCAGCCGGTGGCGTGCCATTCGGCGGTGCGCCGTTTGCCTTCTCGTACATCGCAAATATCTTTCCGTAGATTGCCAAGATCGTCGCTGCGATCGGCGCGCCGCTGGGTTGGGTCATCAGCACGTCCACGATGTTGCCCATGTTGGGATGGACGGCATAGTACGTCATGGCCTGCGGAAAAAAATCCCTGCGCCGCAGCGTAGTAGCGGCGATCTGTGCGGATTTGCGGGCGTCGATTCCCGACTCGTGATCGAGATGCACGCCCAGTGCCAGGCCGAGTACGACGTCGCTCTTTTCTTTGCCGAGGATTTTGAGATAGATGTCTTTTCCCGCTTCGCCCTTGCGCGCCTTGAGAACCTCTTTTGCTCTCGCATTCGTTTTTTCGTCTTGACCGCTTGCCCGCGGCCCGACCGCAGAGACGCCCGCCAGCGAGATTAGCAGCACGAGAAACTGCCGCAGCCTTTTCTCGCGGCTTCCGGTTGAGAGATGGTCAAACGATGTTAGCATCTACGGCTTTCGTTCGGACTCGGGAATGTGAATGTGCACGTGTTGAATCGAAATCGACCGCGCGCGACCGGAGATCTCCGGTTGCCGTTGCAGGTGATATATGGACCCAAGTGATATAAACTTTGTCGCCCTTTGGCGAAACCGTCGTACCGAACGCACCGTAAGGGACGAACCCGTACCGTTTATGATAAAACGGATGCAGGAACGCAATGACTTTGCGCAATTTGACTTTGCGCAATTTCGTTTTCAAAACACATCATATTGTAACAGCGGAGAACCGTCGGAGTAGTCGCCGCTATGAACGCCCGAAACGTAGTGCCGGTACCGTTCGGTCGCCGGATCAAGATCAATGCTGGTCGTGTAGGTCTTGCTGGCCACGGCCGTTGAACCCATGGCGGTTGCTTTTTCTGTTTTGGTGTTGAATGCCCAGAAGTTGCGGTGATCTGCCGTGTAAACGAAACCGGATGAAGTTTCCTCGGCTGCCGAACGCGGGCCGACGTGAACATTGATGGGGTTGGGACCGCCGGGGTCCGCTAGCCCTAGCGCATTTGCCGTCCATTGCCATTAGAATAAGGCGCGCAAAATGGTTACGCAATCAACTATTTTTGGGGCGTCGTCGTCAGTTTTCCCCGCTGCGACTGATCGCCCGTCCTCGAGGCGAACCATCATGGAATCCGAGTTAAATCCGAGCCGCGTGCTGCCGGTCGCCATGTTGCTGTTTTTACTGGCAACGTCCGCGGCGTCCGCGGAAAAACACAAAACGAAATTCCAGTGCCGCTGGACCGACGAAGCGATCACGATTGACGGCAAGGCCGACGAGCAGGCGTGGCGGGCCGCGAAGGTGATTGATCATTTCTACCTGCCCTGGCTCAAAGACAACCCCCGGCCGGCAAAAACAAAAACGACCGCGAGGCTGCTATGGAACCGGCAGTACTTGTACTTTTTTTCCGACATGCAGGACACCGATCTTTACGCCGACGTAACCGAACACGACGGCCAGACATGGTCCAACGACGTCTTTGAGTTGTTCTTCAAGCCGTCCGACCGGCACACCGGCTACTACGAATTTCAGGTCAATGCGGCCGCCACCGTGATGGATATGTTCATTCCGCGGAGGTCCGCAGGCTTCTTCAACCGGTTCGTTAAAGAGGATGACTTCCACATCGAAGTAAAAATTAATCACCGAGGCACACTGAATCGTCGTCAGGACAAAGATCAGGGCTGGTCCGTCGAAGGCCGCATACCGTGGCGCGATTTCATTCGGACGGGCGGGCGGCCGACGATTGGCGAGCGGTGGAAATTCGCGCTCTGCCGTTACGATTACTCGGTTAATTTCGACAAACCCGATCTGTCCACATGCGCGCCGTTGTCGTCAAAGAACCGCGCGGACTTTCACCACTACGAGGATTACGCCGCAATCGAATTCGTGGGCCCTGCGCCAGGTGCGGATTTACCGCCTAACATACGCCGCCCCATCGCCGCGGCTACTTCGCGGGTTGTAGGTTCGCCCGATCCGCCGACTCCGTTTATCGCCCGCCGCGCATTGCCAAAATTAAAAATAACTTTGCCCATTTGTGTTGTTAACGAACCGGGAAGCCGGCGACTAATTTTTATCGACCAGAATCGTTCGTACGGCCCCTCGCGTCTTTGCCGCACGGCGGATGATCCGGCCAGCGGAAAAATTGACACGCTCTTGGAATTGAAGGACACATCGTACAGTATCGCTTTCCATCCCAACTTCGAGAAAAATGGTTTTATTTACATCGGCGGAAACGGTGCGCCGCCGGGCGGGGGAAAAAAGCAGTCGCGGATCACGCGATACACGATCGACCGGGAGCCGCCTTTCAAATTGAATTCCGATTCGCGGCGGGTCATTATTGAGTGGGAATCGGATGGGCACAACGGCGCGGCGATAGCATTTGGTTTAGATGGGATGCTATACGTTACGACCGGTGACGGCACTTCGGATTCGGATACCAATGTAGTTGGCCAGGGAATGGGCCATTTGCTGGCCAAGGTGCTCCGCATCGATGTGGAGAACCCCGACACCGGCCGCGGCTACGCCGTGCCGGATGACAATCCATTCGTTGGCCAAAAAGGTGTGCGACCGGAAACGTGGGCTTACGGGTTTCGCAACCCGTGGCGGGCGGCGGTCGATCCGAAAACCGGACATCTATGGGTCGGCAACAACGGGCAGGATTTGTGGGAGCAGATTTTTCTCGTCAAGCGGGGCGCGAATTATGGGTGGAGCGTTTACGAGGGCGGTCATCCGTTTTATCTCAAACGAAAACTGGGACCCACGCCGCACGTGATGCCGACGCTCGAGCACCATCACTCCGAAGCGAGGTCGCTGACCGGTGGGATCGTTTATTACGGTTCTGAATTTCCGGAACTTCGTGGCGCGTATATTTACGGCGACTATTCGACGGGAAAAATCTGGGGCGCCAGGCACAACGGCAAGCAGATTACATGGCACGAAGAGTTGGCCGACACGGCGCTGCAAATTACGGCGTTTGCGTCGGATGCGGACGGCGAATTGCTAATCGCCGATCATCGCGGCGACGACAAAGGCGGTTTTTACCGACTCCAGCGGCGACCGAAAGACGATCGTTTGCAACCGTTTCCGCGCAAGCTCAGCGAGACCGGACTTTTTCGTTCCGTCGCCGAGTTTGAACCGCAGCCTACCTTGATTCCGTATTCGGTCAATTCGCCGCTGTGGTCAGATGGCGCTTACAAGCAGCGGCACCTGGCTTTGCCCGATGAAGACTCTAAGTTGGACTTTCCGGAAAAGGGCGGATGGCGGTTCCCTGACGGTACGGTTCTCGTCAAATCGTTCGCGTTGGAAGCAGTGGCCGGTGATGCCAATTCTCGGCGTTGGGTCGAAACACGATTGCTCACCCGGCAGCAGGGAGAATGGGCCGGCTATTCGTACGCCTGGAATGATCAACAGACGGATGCCGTGTTGGTCGGTAAGAGGGGAGCGGACGCCGAATATCACATTCGCACAGCCGAGGGGCGGAAAAAACAGACGTGGCATTTTCCCAGCCGCGCAGAATGTATGGTCTGCCACAGCCGTGCGGCAAACTTCGTCTTGGGTTTAACAACGGAGCAGTTGAATAAGGAACATAAATACGGCGAAGTTGTTGCGAATCAGCTGCAGATGTTTGAGCGGCTCGGCGTGTTACAAATCGACTGGATGGCGGAGTCCCGGGCGGCCATTCGTGGCGAATTGAGAGCCGAAGGTCTGTCCGCAGAGGCGGCGAACAAGCGGTTTGATGAAATTGCGAACGCACAAAATCAACGAACCGCGCCGAAGTCCACATTATTGTTCCAGCGGCCCGGTCGGTACCCGGCGTTTCCCGACCCTTACGATGAAAATCAACCTGTCGCCGCGCGGGCACGGTCATACCTGCACTCGAATTGTGCACAATGCCACGTCGAAGCAGGCGGCGGTAACGCGCAGATCAACTTGGCTTTTGATACCCCGCTGCAGAAGATGAACGTTGTCGATGCCGTGCCGCTGCACCACAAATTCGATTTGCCGGCCGCGCGGATCATCGCGCCCGGTGCGCCGGAAAGATCCACATTGTTGCACCGCATGGCGAATCGCGGTCCGGGCCAAATGCCGCAGTTGGCCACTTCCATTGTTGATGAAAAGGCGGTTCAATTAGTGCGTGAGTGGATTGAGCAAATGCCGAAATAAGCGGGCCGCCCCGGGCACCCGCGAACCGCTCGCTCCCGGGTAGGACTTGGGAACGAGAAACGATTCGTGTAATGACTGAAAAGACAAATTCCTCCGAATACGACCCCGTCTTCCTGCATTCGCGTCGAGAAGCCATCATTATTTTCTGCGTCTGGTTGGTGGGACTCTTCTGGGCAGTTCCGTACTGTTACCTCAACGGCTACGGCAAAGATTTCGATCCGCAGAACTTCAGCACCACCTGGGGAATCCCCACTTGGCTATTTTGGGGGATCCTGGTTCCTTGGATCGTCGCCGATGTATTCACAGCGTGGTTCTGCTTCTTCTACATGAAAGACGATGACCTGGGCGAGACCCGCGAAGAGGACGATTTCCAACAGCAAACTGCCGAAACAACCGTAGCGGAGCCGGAGGCCGACGTATGAACCTAAGCCCACCGGCCCTTTTGCCCGTGTTGGCCCAAGGCACGTCCAACGCGGCACTGATCACGTTTTTCGTCTACACGATGTGTGTCTTCGGCCTGGCTTATCTGTCGAACCGCCTGCTGCAAGGCAAGGGTTTCCTGAGCGAGTACTTCCTGGGCAGCCGCAGGCTGGGCGTATGGGCGTTTGCCTTGACCTTCGCAGCAACCAGTGCGTCGGGCGGTAGTTTCACCGGATTTCCGTCTAAAATCTACACCCACGGCTGGGTTCTGGGCCTGTGGATCGGCAGTTACATCGTTGTCCCTATCTGCGCAATGGGATTGCTGGGTAAGCGCATCAATCACGTGGCCCGAATTTCCGGAGCGATCACCGTTCCCGATGTACTGCGCGATCGATTCGGCAGTGCGAAATTCGGCCTGCTCGCCGTTTTGCTGATTGTGTTCTTCATGTCATTTAACCTGGTTGCCCAATTCAAGGCCGGCAGCCTGATTCTGAAGACGCTGCTGAATGGCGTTGAATTTTTTCACACATCGGCCGTTTCGCTGAAGTCGGTGACCGACAACATTGATTTTTTGGCCGGTGTCGATCCGGAATACTTGATCTGTCTGCTGACGTTTGGAATTGCCGTGGTCGTCTACACGACCTACGGCGGTTTCCGTGCGGTCGTCTGGACCGACGTGCTGCAAGGCGTTGTGATGGTCTGCGGCGTCGTACTGATGTTGCCGTTGGCCCTGTACGAGGTGGGGCGGGGAGCGGCCGACAATGTGTCGGGTCTCGAACACGCCACGAACGAAATGGTCAAGATGCGACCGCCACAACGGGGAACGGCAACGATCAAAATTTCCACTCCGCAGAAGGAGGATTTCGGTATTACGTCGGGGACGTGGATCACTTTGCCAAACGCCGGCAGCGAACGGCCCAGGTTGTTTCGTGTGATTTCGACAACGGTCATCGCAGCCGGCCAAACTTCGGTGGCCAATGCCCCCGTCCTGGAAATCATGACTCCCGACGATATCGACCGCGTGCTGAAATCCTCTTTGGCAGCGGTCAATAAAGAACTCACGTTAACCGAGGCGGCAACGGTGCCCTACAAGTATGGATCCGATCCGGAGGACAAGGGCGTCTACGTGACCGGCCCGGGACCTAGTGAAACCGATCCCGACGGTTTTCTGCCGCTCAGCCTGGCCATTTCGTTCTTCTTCATGTGGGCGATCTCCGGTTCCGGCCAGCCCAGCAGCATGGTTCGGCTAATGGCGTTCAAGAATGCACCGACGTTGCGACGGTCAATCTTCACCGTCGCCATCTATTACTCGTTGATCTACTTCCCGCTGGTCATTATCTTTTGCTGTGCCCGCATCCTGATGCCGGGCATGGATGCCGAATCCGATCGCATCATGCCGGCGATGGCGGTGTTTCTGACTGAAAACGTTGGCCTGGGCTGGCTGGCGGGCTTGTTGATTGCCGCACCGTTTGCGGCTGTCATGTCCACCGTCGACAGTTTTCTGCTGATGATTTCGTCGGGCTTGGTCCGCGACATTTACCAACGCAACATCAATCCGGACGTGTCTGAGAAGACGATCAAGTGGCTGAGCTATTTGTTCACTCTGCTGGTGGGTACCGCGGCCATGCTGGGGGCCCTGAATCCGCCGCAATTCTTGCAGGACATCATCGTGTATACCGGCAGCGGACTTGCGGCTTGCTTCCTGGGACCAATGGTCTTCGCATTATATTGGCCGCGGGCCAACTCAATCGGTTGCATGGCGGGCATGATCGCCGGATTTGGAACGCATCTGGCGATGTATTTCGCGGGGATATTCGCCAACGGCAGCTTTTTCCGGCCGTACCGTCTGTTCGACTTCGACCCGATCATCGTCGGGCTGTTTGTTTCGTTTGCGACGGTATTGCTTGTCACCAGAGCGACGCCTCCGCCGCCGGAACATTTGGTGCGGAAGTACTTTTACCGGAGCGCGTGATCGGCTACCTTCCCAACAGCCAACGTGCTGCGGTCACGGTCTTGTCATCTTTTTTATCCGTGTGGATAGCAAGATTTTTCGCTGCTCCGGCCGCTTTGTAAGCTGCGTTCACCATCGGGTGCGGCTTGGTGCCTTCGCCGGCGAGCCACAACTGGCCGGGCGCCGCAAGCGACAACATGCCGGGCAGGTCGCCGTATTTGGCTCCGCCGGGCAGGAAGTTGGGATCGTGTAGGTCACGGACTTTGGCGAAGCGGAATCCGGCGGTGTCGATCGCCGTGCGGCTGATGACGTCGCGCGCTTGAGCGCGGGCGGCCGCCACCCAATGGCCCGCACCGGCCAGACCGACGAGGTGTATCTCTTCCGGCTCCAATTCGTGATTTTGCACGAAGGTGATCACCGTCAGGATATCGTGAATGCGATGCGCGCAGACCGAGTGGTTATAGCCGAACGTGTATGCAGCCGACTCGCGCGGGTTTTTCACCCGCCGCGTCTTGTCGATTGGTTTGCGGTCGGTCAAAAATTCGCCTTGCTGGAATAAATAGACGCCAACGACCGTCACGCCCGCTGCGATCAGCCCGCGAATCGCACTGCGAATTGCGCCGTCGTTTTCATACATGCCGGCCTTTCCCTCTGCCGTAATCCAAATCACGACCTTGCCGTCCCATTGCTTTGGATGCAGGAACAGCATCGGCAATTCTGAACCGTTTGCCCGATTGCGGACCAAACCGGCGATCTCCAAAAAGCTGCCGTTGTCTTTTTTGTTCGTGTTTTCAAATGCCACATCGGCCGATCTGGGCAGGCGGCTACCGAGGACAACATTCAGCCCTCCGCCGATCGTTTCGCGGTATTGATCAAGTTCCTTTCCGTTCTCGGGACTCAGCGCGGCAAGCTGTTTCTCGGAATTTTCGTACCACCAACGCACCAAGCCGCGCTCGAAATCGGCGCCCCCTTTGGGGCGAGGATGTTTATCGTCCCAGACGGTCATTTCTGCTTGGGTCAGCCGCTTGAACTCCCGCTCTTCGATGGGGGCATCGACATCCAGGTGCTTGTTGAACCAGCGATACATTGCCGCCCGGCAGACGGCATTGTAGTTATGGCCGAACTCGACATGGGAAGCGAGCGTCACGTTACCTGTCGCGCCGAGCGCTTCGTAAAGTTGCCGCAGTTGCGGAAACCCTTTCGTTGCCATTTCCTTGGTCCAGTCGTTAGCCGCCGTCAGACCGATCGGCTTGGGTGCGAACAGTGCGGCGAATTCGACGTTGCCCGTGCCGATTCGCATCAGCGAACAATTCTCGCACGTGCAGCCGCCCTGCATGGCTGTTGAAACCATCACCGCCGGCATCGACACGGCGATCCGCGGATCGATAGCGCCGAGGATCATCGACTGCGTGCCGCCGCCGCTGGCACCGGTGACCCCGATACGGTTCGCATCGACGTCCGGCAAGCTCAGTAGAAAATCGACTGCGCGAATCGAGTTGTAGGTCTGCATTCCCATCACCGACTGCAAATGGCTTTCGGCCTGCGGGCTGAACAGACCCCAGTTTTCGTCCGTGTTCATTTCCGGCCGCTGCTTCTTGAACCCGTGCGCGATTTGAGAGGTGATTTGGGTGCTGTCGGCGTACCCGATCATGTCGTAGTGAAAAACGACGTACCCCATCCGCGCCAGATGCACGCAGCGGGCTTGCAGCGGACTGCGGCCGCCTGCCGGGAATTTTTCCGCACCCTGCTGTATTTCTCGTTTCGTATGTGATTCACCGGAGTCGTAGAAGCGGCCGTTCGACCAGTGTCCGTGTGGACAAAGCACACCGGGACGCTTGCCTGATTTGCCTTTGGGTCGGTACAAACTGCCGGTCACGTAGAATCCGGGGAAACTCTCGAAGTACGTCTTCTCGATCGTGTAATGTTTGCGGTCAATGCGGCCGTGAACGACGGCGTTCAGCGGAGTCTTCGCGGGCATCGGCCACAGTCCGTTAGCCACAAGGATGCGGCGCTTGACCGCCGCCGCGCGGCGTTGCCACTGCTTCGTGTCTTGCGGCGGCGCGAACGGAAAATAGCCGTTCAGGTCCTTCAGCGGCTCAAGACGTTTGTCCTTGGGAAGATTCTGTCCCTCTGGCAGGGCGTGTAGCGGAGCGGCAGTGGTTTCGCGTTGACTGAAAAAAGCCGCGAGTGCGATTGCAAACAGCAAGCGGTTGAATGTGCGCATGATAGGCCTTTCGATTAAGTGCCCGAAAAGTTATGGCGAACATCTAGTGCACGGCGGGATTCAATGGACAAACCGGGTTCAATTCACCACGGCACTTGGGCATTCCGAGTCATTGCATGGTTACTCGTTAGACATTCACTCAACCGTCCACCCAACCGGTTGTGTCCAGGCTTGTTGCTTTTGCCCGGAAAACGACGGGTCGCGGTGCGGCAAGCTCGAGGTCACCACGCCGCGGACGTAGAGTTCTTGTCCGGTCAGCTTATAGGTCGGTTTCAGCCCCTCGGCGGTGGCCAGTACCTTGCCCACCTCGGGTGAATACTTCCGTGTTGCGCGGATGGGCTTGCCATTTTTTTCGGTGCGGGGCTCACTGGAGTCGTCGTATTTAGCGAGCGTGCCGATAAATTGTGTGGTGAACCGCGCTCCGTCCTCGGGCTCGATTTCCAGAGACAGTTGCCCGGATGCCGCATCGTAGTTTATCTCGCGCAGCGTGACGCCACTGGAAGCGTAGAAGTCGCCACGACGGAGCGAGCGGATCAGCGAATCGGGGGTCAGGTGTTTGGCCCGCACCATGATCCAGCCGCGGCCCGTACGGCTGCCCGGTTTGCCGTGATAGTTGTGGCTGTCGTCGGTGGCCACGCCGTACAGAGGCGCGGCCTTGAGTTGGCCCAGCCGGATCGTGTTGGCGATGTCCCACAGTCGCTCGACGCTCGGATGTTCCGCGTCGCCCAACTGCTTGACGCCGGGGTGACCGTTGTAGACTTCGAAGTACCGCTCCGAAACGACGGCGGCTAGGTCTTCGGCGGTGACCGCCAGACCGAAATTCGGATGATTCAAATGCACGATAATCTGACGGCCGGTCCGCTCGGCTTGCTCCTCGACGGCGCGGATGTTGGCGGCCATCACTTCGCGGACGTTGGAACCTCCGAGCGGTTGGATAAGCTGTTTCAGGTTTGTCGCGTTAAGGTGCACCGGCCGGCCTTCGGCACTATCGCTGATTTCTTCGCCCTGGATCATGATGAACTTCCCTCGCTGTTCGACCAGTGCGCGGAATTCGTTGAGTGGTTTGAGCCGCACCGCATAGTCTGCCGCGCCCGGTTCGCCTCGCGTTTCGACCCAATCGGTTCCGAATCTGGCGAGATACTTGTCCATTGCCGCCTGGCCGCCGCGGCGCAGAATCTGGGTGTACGGCATAAACCGTAC
>JAYZEI010000149.1:0-4566 GCA_036337375.1 Planctomycetota bacterium
ACCCGCCAGATAGATAACTTCCGGATGCAGTGTCTCACTTGCACTATTGAGGTGTTCGACGAATTCGATGATGCCTCGCTCGTAGCAGAACTCTTCGCCTTGGTCGACTCGCTCGTCGTGAAAGACGATTCGCACGCCCCGGTTGAGGAAGGCCAGCTCTTGCAGTCGCCTGTGTAACGCATCGTAGGAAAATTTCGTCACCGGGAAGATTGTTGTATCGGCGTAAAACGTCGTTTTTGTACCTCGCTTTTTCGTCGATCCGAGCCGGCGGACCTCGCCCTGGGGTACGCCCCTTTCATATTCCTGCTGGTAGGCGTGTCCGTCGCGATAGACCTCTACTTCACACCATTGCGAAAGAAAATTAACCACGGTGACGCCGACGCCATGCAGCCCCCCTGAGGTTTGGTAGGCGCCTTTCTCAAACTTGCCGCCGAATTTGAGTACCGTCATGACGCCTTCTAGGGTCGAGACTTCGCGGCCCAGTTCCTCGGTCAACTGCTCGTGCCGCTCGACGGGAATTCCACGGCCGTCGTCCTCAATGGTGACCGAACCATCGTTGTTGATCCTTACCTGCACCGACTGTGCATACCCGGCCATGGCTTCGTCGATCGAGTTATCAACGACTTCGTAAACCAGGTGGTGCAGTCCGCGCACGGTCGTGTCGCCGATGTACATGCTTGGGCGTTCACGCACGTGCTCAAGATCAGACAAGTGCTGAAGGTCTTCGGGCGTATACTGTTCGTTGCCCTTGTGCATCAAAAAATCACCGGTTGTTGCGTCAGCTGCGCTGCCTTCGGGCTTTTTTTGTTCGTCAGCCATTCGTGCCTATCTTATTGTTCACTCACCGTCGGGAATTGACCCGACTCGAAATCGTAAATCGTCGATGCGCAAATCCGGATCGCGGGCGCGAAGCTCGCTGAGGATTTGCTGCTTCATAAAACTCAACTCCTGCATCACAATTGAATTGGCGGCGATAACCTCCAGTCTTCGGCGCCGGATTTCGCCGCAGCGGGTAACCGCGGCCAACGTCTCGCCAACCGCTTCTCGCCACGCCTTTTGTCGTTGGTCTAACGACTTTTTTCTGCCGATTCCCTTGCGTGAGACAATTTCGGCAATCACATTGCCAATTGGTTCCGGCCTTGATCCGCGCACGGCTGTTTTCCTTAACGATCCCTAGCCATCGGCATAATAACGTAGCCATAGCCGTCGTCAGTATAGCAAACTGCCGCACTTCGTTCGTCTTTGATTTCCAGCGTGAACGGCTTATCTGGATCAATGACCTTGAGGAAGTCGCCCATGTACTTTGGATCGATCATGATCGTTATCGGCGGCCCGTCATAACTGATTGGCAGCTCGATCCTCGACTGACCCGTTTCGGCCGTTTCGGCGGCCAGCACGACATTGCCTTCGCCAAACGTAAAATCGATACCGCGACTTTCCTCGCTAGTGACAATAGCTGCCTGACGGACTGCTGAGAGGAACGGACCTACGGGTAACTCGATTTTCAGGTTGTCATCACGACGAGGGAATACATCTCGCCACTTCGGAAATCGGCCTTCAACCAACCTCGAGTAAATGGTCGCCCGCGAACTTTGCACCAGCACGTCGTTGACTCGGGCGGCTATGTTAATTTCCACATCCGTCTCCGATAGTGCTCGTTCGACAAGCTGCAGCGAACGCGACGGGACGATTGTTGTCTGATCGCCGGTTGCGTGACCGCCAATCGATTTCGCCTGGCCTTCCATTTTCGCCAATCTCCGCCCATCAGTTCCCACGGCGATCAGCTCGCTGTCATTCAGCTCAAATAAAACGCCGCCCAGGGCGTATCGACTGCTCTCGGTATCGGTCGCAAAGATTGTGCGGCGTATCACTTCTTTAAGGAATCGCGCCGGTACCTCGTGATACTTCTCCTCAGAAAAAACCGCCACGTCGGGAAACTCTGTCGGGTCTTCACCGGGCAACTTAAAACTACTGCGTTCCCCTTTAACGCTGGTCCCCTGCGGGTCGGCCTGAATTTCCAGGTGCTCGTCCGGTGATTCCCGTAATATGCTGCCGAAACGGCCGGCCGGTAAAATGGCGCTGCCGCCCGCCTGCACTTCAACATCTGCTACGGTGCAGCGGATGCCCACGACTAAATCAGTTGCCGAGAGTACCGCGCCGTCGGCACTGACATCGAGTTTTACATTTTGCAGAATCGTTTTGGGGCTACGTGTCGGGACGACGGGGGAAACGGTCTGAAAAGCCTCCCAAAACTTGGCACGATCGCAGCGGATTTTCATGGCTCGCTCCTTCTTCTTGCTTGAACTTCTTTTCTATTATTATTTATTTTTATCTTATTGTTATTAATAGTAGCCGCCGGTTAAAAACGAGGGCCATGCCACAAATCATTTGCACGACAAACTTTGCTTACACTGCAGATGTGGAAAAGACGTTCTTGAAATGTTGACCCAGTGTCATGCCCGTGTTGATCAGCTGTGTACTCTTCACGCGGAAAATTTCCGGCTGTTGAAACGGTCCAAATCACACCCATCGATCGACAGCCCTCGACGGGTTATCCACGGCAGCAGCAGCATTACTCACCTCAGGCGATCGAGGATCTCATCGATCCAGTGCTGCGTTGCCGGTTCTTCGCTCAGTAGTTGTTCGACCTTGCGGCAACCATGCAGCACAGTCGAATGGTCGCGGCCTCCTAGGTAGTGCCCGATCTTTTTTAGGCTGTAGTGGCCTTTTTTCCACGCCAAATGCATCGTAATGCAGCGGGCATCGGTTACGTGGCGTCGCCGTGACCGGCCCTTCAGGTCGGCTACAGTCAGGCCGAAACGCTTTGCGGCCGCCGCCGCGATGTTGTGAATCCGGAGCCCGCCGGTGCTGGAGCCAGCGACCGCAACTCGAACCGCCGGCTCGTCAATGACAGGCTGCCGGTCGTTCGCCTTCGCCGCGAGTTTCGCCAGATTCGAGATTAGCCCACTCAAGCATCCCGGCGACAAGTCATCCCGATGAGCCAGCACGCTCGCCGCCGCGGGCGAGATGCCGGAGTCGACCGCAGCGGCGAATGCTTCGATCATCACCACGCGAGTTTCGTATGAAGCTGAGCGTAACGACACGATCAGCCCGCCGGACAGGCGGCTCCGCAAACCGGCTTGCAGCCCACGCAAAACACGTGGCGATACACGTGACGTGACCACGATCCGCCCGCCGCTGGGTTCCATCAGATCAATCAATAAACGCAAACGCTGCTGGGCCGCGGCATGCTTGGATATTTCGTGCAGGTCCTCGACCACGAACATCGATGCGGGCGCAGCCGAAGTCACGGCATCGTCTTTCAGGCGGCTATTATTGTCGACCCAGGTAACCTTAGCTGCAGTGCCGCAGTGCGCCTGACGCCTCCGGCCCGACTGCCGCCAGGCTGCCGCCAGTCCGCTGGCCAAATGGGTTTTCCCTGTGCTAGGTGGACCGTAAATAATGAGTGGACAACGGGAGTTCTCGGGCGGCCCCTCGCTCAAAATCCATTGCCAGGCAACGTCCGCCAAACGGTTCTCAGGGCCTGCAAAAAAAGGCGCGACCACCCGCTGATCGGTGTTGGAGTCCGCGCGGCGGGGCCACAACATTCGCCCATTTGAAGCACTTCGTGGAATCGTGAAAACGCCGGCCTGCACCGTGGTTCCGTCCGAATTGAGAGTCGTCAAAAACGCGCCGAAAACAGCGAGAAAAATTTGCCTGCTTGTGAGTCGACATTATACCCCTTTTGAGGCCCGTCGGGGAGCGGGGCGGGGCGATTTTCGTGAGCGACTGCGCGACTGTAAGTCCTTCAATACACGGACAATGCGATTGACCGATTCATCGACTTCCTCAACCGTGTTAAAGGCGCCGAAACTGAACCTCAAAGCGCTGTGCAAAAGCTTCTCGTCGCAGCACATAGCGCGGAGCACGGGCGATGGTTCCGTCGAACCACTGGCACAACTACTGCCGGTCGCACAAGCGACACCTTCCCGGTCCAGGGCCATCAACAATCCCTGTCGACCAAATCCCGGAAAAGAGATATTCGAGGTATGCGGCAACCGTTCGGCGGCCGCCGAATTGATGACGATCGTCGGCCAGCGGCTCGAAAGCTCTGCCTCGAACCGGTCTCGGACTTCGCACAAATGCCGAATCCGCTCCGGTTGGTTCTCGTGAAACAGATCGAGCGCTTTAAGTAAGCCGACAGGCAATTCAATCGTCTCGGAGCCCGGTCGCAGGCCGGACTGCTGAAAACCGCCAAACATCAGTGGCGATAACTGCGTTCCGTGCCGCACGACCAACATCGCGATTCCCCGCGGGCCGTGGAATTTATGGGCCGAAATGCTCATCGTGGCCACCTCGTATTTGCGGAAGCTAATCGGCAGCTTGCCCGCCACCTGGACCGCATCGGTGTGGACGGGAATTCCCAATTCACGGCACTTCCCCGCAATCGCTGCGACCGGCTGGAGTGCTCCGGTTTCGTTATTTCCTAACATCAAACAAACCAAACGTGTCTGTTTTGAAACCAGGGCCTCCAGGTCGGACAAGTGCGACACACCGTTGCCATCG
>JAYZEI010000150.1:0-11279 GCA_036337375.1 Planctomycetota bacterium
CAGCCACATCAAACGCCACATAGTCCAACAGATCGTCGTTTCGGCCCGTTGCCGTACGGACTACCCGATCATCCACGATCAGATTCACACAAACGCGATGCGGATACTCACCGCCGCTCATTACGATCTCAATACGATTTAGTTCGATATCAAAAGCCGGCGATGACAGCTGTCCTTCGTCGGCGTCCGAAACCACATAACTGGTCAGCAGGTACTTGCCGTGAAAGTCCCCCGCCCGACGCTTCATCACCGTTGTGCCGGTGTTCAAATCACGACTGAAGGCCTTGCCCTCGACCGTCCAGCCCCACTCGCGCATCCGCCCAAAATTATTTTCTTCAAAGTCGGCGATTAGCACGTCGCCATTTTTCAGCATTGTCGAGATCGGGCCCGCAGGGCGTCCGTCGGCCTGTTTTCTCGGCCCCTGTTTTTCAATAAATTGCCGGTGTTCGGCGAACGTCAGAATGCCGTCGCCGTCGCCGTCGGCTTCCGGGTGCTGCTTCAGCGTCCGCTCGAGAACCGGATGATTTTCAGACGTAACCGCAGCCCTCGCCGACAGTGGTCCCTCTGTCAGTGCTACCAAGACCAAAAAGCAAATCAAATTGTTGATGAGCGTGTTCATGCTTGGGCTATCGCGTCTTGGCAAGCGCCGAGCGCTGGAGCAAATAACTCGACAGTATGTGTTCTATAGGCTCGGCGGTGTTGACTAAGACATAATCCACATGCGCTCGCGCACAGGCCGTCTTGATTTGCGTAATGAACTTTTCCAATTCTTTCAGGTAACTGGTGCGGACACGCGACGGCTGGGTGATCAACTCGCCCTCTCCCTCGAGCCCGACGAATTTCCACATGCCGTTGAGCGGAAATTGCAGTTCGTGCGGATCCAGCACGTGAAATAGAATGACGTTGTGCCCGCGAAAACGCAGGTGGTTCAAGCCCTCGATAAACTCGTCCGTGTTGTCGAATAAGTCCGAAAATAACATGACGAATCCACGTCGCGACATGCGGTGCGCAAAGTCGTGCAAGATCGCGCCGACGTTGGTCCGCGGTTGCGGGTTGACCTTCTCCATCTCGCTAGAGATGTCGTGCAGGACGCGCATCGTGCTCTTGGGCTCGACGTAGTTCTGCAATTCGCCGTCAAACACGCCTACGCCGGCGGAGTCCCCCTGGTCAACCACCAGATATGCCAGCGCCGCCGCTAAATACTTGGCGTACTCCAACTTGGAAATCTGCCCCGACCCGTACGTCATCGACTCACTAGCATCCAACAGCAAGTTGGCAATAAAGTTCGTCTCCGCATCGAACAACTTGATGTAATAGCGGTTGCAACGCGCGTAGGCCTTCCAGTCAACGTGGCGGGTCTCGTCGCCGGGCACGTACTGACGGTACGCCGTGAATTCACTGCTGATACCGCGGGCCGGACTGCGATGCAGGCCTATGCGCAAACCCTCGACGACCTGACGCGCCACCACATCCAGCGAGCCGATTTGCGAAAAGATTTCGGGATCAAGATATTTAGACTGCGGCTGCTGCGCCATCGTAAAGGGCTCCATCGGCGGGGATCGCTTCGAGCAACTGGGTCACAACGTCGTCTGTGTTAACGCCGTCGGACTGCGCGGCAAAGTTCAGGCCCATGCGGTGACGCAATACGGGCAGCGCCAGGGCCTGGACATCTTCGATCGCCACGCTGAAACGGCCTCGCAGAATTGCCCGGGCCTTCGAGCCAATGATCAGATTCAGGCAGGCGCGTGGACCACAGCCCCACGAAACCCAGTCATTAATAAACTCGGGTGACTCCGAACCTGGCCGCGTAGAGCGGACCAGTTTCGATACGTATTGATAAATGTGATCCGTTACGGGAACTCGCAACACCAAGTCCTGCAAGGCGATGATTTCCTCCTGGCTCAAGACCGGCGACAGTTCCGCCTGGGTGCTGCCCGTCACGCTACGCATGATGTCGATTTCCTCGGCTTCGCTCGGATAATCGACATGAATTTTAAACATAAACCGATCGAGTTGTGCTTCCGGCAGCGGGTAGGTGCCTTCCTGTTCAAGCGGATTCTGCGTGGCTAGGACGAAAAACGGCAGATCCAATTGAAAATCTTCGCCTCCTGCCGAAACCATTTTTTCCTGCATCGCTTCCAGTAGTGCCGCCTGCGTTTTCGGCGGCGTCCGATTGATTTCGTCGGCCAGTACGATATTGGCAAACACCGGTCCCTTGCTAAACGTAAAGTGCCGCTTTCCCGTTTGCGGATCGTCCTGCAGCACCTCGGTTCCGGTGATGTCCGAAGGCATCAGGTCGGGCGTAAATTGAATCCGCTTAAATTTCAAGGACAAACAGCGGGCTGCGGAACTCACCAGCAGCGTCTTGGCCAAGCCCGGAACACCCTCCAGCAATCCGTGACCTCGTGAAAAAATTGCAATCAACACCTCGTCGATTACCTGATCCATGCCCACAATCGCCTTGCGAAGTTCGGCAATCAATTGCTCGCGGGCCTGGCCCAACTTTTTTACCGCTTCAACATCACTGCCGGTTGCGGCGGCGGTTCCCTCGGCTTGGTTGTCCATGTCAAATTCCTCCGGCTATAAAATCGGTCTGAGTTTCTTATTCAATTGGCAAGGCGGGGCACAACGTTCGAATGCCCTTAATGGGCGTCTGCGGCGACAGGTCGCGAGGCCGAAAGTACGCCACGGGCACTCCGAGCGCCCGATTGGATTGTCAGGTTCGATACAAACAACAACCACCGCAGATACCGGACGTCGAACACGCTCCGACGGTGAGATCAACCGCGATCTTTCGGTGCCTCTGCAACGGCGAGTGGCCTATGCTAACAACCGCCAGTATCGTTTTCAACCAACCAGCCTCATGCGAGTTTCAATTTCTGTTTCAGCGGTGAATCGACCGCAAAATGCAACGTGACGGACTTCGAAAATGCGATCTCCAGGCTATCGCATCAGGTATGGCTGATGCGAACAATCTGCGTTGCGTGCTTTCCGTCAGTTCAACTGTTGATGATCCCGTCCTAACAAAACTGTCGAAGACGTAGCTGGCTGGATAAAATACCGTTGGTGGAACAGTCCCTAACGCCAAGGCGGAGCCGCGGAATGAATAACAGGCAGCTTAAAAAAATCGGTTTGACGGGCGATTGTGCTCGCGCTGCCATAGTTGCCACCCAAAATCTGGCGCGGTCCGGCACGGACAGCGATGGCGTCAAGCGTCGTATCCAAGCGGTTGTCGACAAGCCCGACGCGTTTATCGCCGACCGCCACGTCGGCGACTTGGCCCAGGCATTAATCGCGACCCGTCAATGCGCCCCCGCCAATCCGATCGGCTACCGAACCTGGGGCGAATGCGGGATCGACGAGGAGTCGCACGCGCAGATGCGAAATGCCTGCTCGCTGCCGGTCGCCAGGGCCGCCGCTCTCATGCCCGACGCCCATGTCGGATACGGCCTGCCGATCGGTGGAGTTTTGGCGTGTGACAACGCGATCATTCCGTACGCGGTCGGCGTGGACATCGCCTGCCGCATGAAGCTTTCCGTATTGGACATCCCCGTTGATACGCTCGCCTCGAAGCCCGGCCGGTACGAGAACTCTCTCCAACGTGACACCCGCTTCGGGGTGGGCTGCAGGCACGAAAAACCACAATCGCACGCCGTCATGGATGCCGACTGGTCAGTAACAAAAATTACCCGCGAACAAAAAAGTAAGGCCTGGAAACAACTCGGTACATCCGGTTCGGGCAACCACTTTGTTGAGTTCGGGCTACTGTCACTGCCCCAACCGGACGGCCAATTGGAAATTGACGCCGGTCAATACGTCGCGCTACTGAGCCATAGCGGCAGTCGCGGCGCAGGCGCGGCCGTTTGCTCTACGTACAGCAGCATCGCACGCTCAAAGCTACCGGCCAAATACGACAGCCTCGGCAAACTCGCCTGGCTAGACCTCGACAGCCACGAAGGTCAGGAATACTGGCTGGCGATGAACTTAATGGGCGAATACGCCGCGGCCAATCACGATGTCATCCACCGCCTGATCGCAAAACGCTTAGGCGCGCAAATCATTGGCGGCGTTGAGAATCATCACAACTTTGCGTGGAAGGAAAAACACGGACAGCGGGAACTAATCGTGCACCGCAAGGGTGCGACGCCCGCGGCGGAGGGCGAGTTGGGTGTGATCCCGGGATCCATGGCCGATCCAGCCTTTGTCGTTCGCGGCAAGGGCAGCGCCGAGGCGCTGAAGTCCGCAGCCCATGGCGCGGGGCGGCGCATGTCCCGGCGGAAAGCCAAAGAAAAATACAACTGGAATGCGACCAAACGAGATCTGGCGGAAAAGGGAGTTCGGGTCCTGTCAGCCGGTGCCGACGAAGTGCCCGGTGTCTACAAAAGGATCGAAGATGTTATGCGGGAGCAATCCGACCTGATAGAAACGGTCGCGCGGTTCGACCCTAAGATCGTCAAGATGTGCGGTGACGGCAGCAAGCCAGAAGATTAGCCGGCGGGACACTCAGCGGGCCGCCCGAGACCTGTCAGATCAACAGTGGTTGATGAAATGACTTTTGCGGAATGAATTTCGAGCGGTTACTTTGGCCGCACCCAGGTCTGGCCTTTTTTGTAGCGCTCGGCGCGGTCGATAACGGTGGCGTCTTTGCTGAGCTTGATCACCTTATCCAGGGCCTTGTGAAATTCGGCCTTATGCGGTTCCCGCAGACTACGGTGGTGGGCCAGTTCGACAACGCTGTAGCAGGCTTTTGCGGTGAACTTAGGGTCTTCGACAAACGACATGACGAAATGCAGGGTGTCGAGCGTGCGAACCGCGCGGGCCCGGTCAATCACCAGTAACCGCTCCGTATCACGGGTACACATGGCCATCGCATTTTGCAGCAGTTTCAACCGGTCGGCATCCGTGCGGTCGTCCCGCAGTGGGGCGACCCGAATTAGTCCCCGGAGGGCCATGATCCGATGTGACGGATGTTCGTCTTTGCTCGCCAGTTCGGTCAACCGCGGTACAATCGCCGCGTTCGGCCAGTTGCAGAGGGCCCGCAGGCCCAGTTCGTGAACCTGCTTGTCGGAATTTGCGATGGCCGATTCGATCAAGTCCCGCGCGGCCGGCCCGCCGACACGACCGAGCGTCGAGAGCATCAGCAGGCGTTTTTCGCTGTCGAGAGGTTTCATCGCCGCTAGGAGCGGTTCCGCTCGGCGGTCGGCTTCCTTGAGGCGATTACAAACGAACATCACGCATTTTTCAGCATTTTCACGCTCGCGGCCGCGTTCCGCCTTGAGGACGCCGGCAACCATTCCGGCAATGTATTGCGGGCCGGCGATCGCACCGAGCGATTTCATGGCCGCGGCGCGCACCTCAGGATTTTCATCCACCGCCGCGGGCAGAATTTCTGGAATTGTGCCATACGCGCGGCGGGAAACGAGAATCTCCATCAACTTGACCCGCAGGCCATCGGGTGATTCTTTCATTTCGCCGGCAATCAGTGGCGGGACCTCGTCTCCACGCAGATTAATCAAACTTTGACGTGCGGCCGCCTGCTCGGATTTCGAAACGCCGCCGAGCAGTTTAACCAACTGGCCGACGTCGTCCGGTTGGCCCAGCATTCCCAGGGCCGCGACGGCCGCGACCCGCACGGTTTCGTCTTTGCTGTCTGAAAGCGTCGCCACCACTGCGGGCCGCGCGGTGCTGTCGCCGCGGTCCGACAGTGCGCCGAGCAAGCCGACTTTGGCGGCCGCAGACAGTTTGGGCAGTTGCGCCGCAAACGATTTCGTGGCCGCAGTGCCCTTGGCGGATGTGCGAACTTGCTCGAGACCCAGTGCGCGGACATCCTTGTCCTCGTCGCCCAGCAGGCCGATGACCAGGCCGACCAGTTCGTTATTTTCTTCCGCCAGCGCGGGAGCAATTGCTAGGACTGAAGCGGCCATCACGGCCAGGCTACAAACCAGGAAGTGCGCGGTTTTCACGGTAGGCCTCCGAAAGAGTGCATGAAAAAGGGACCGGCTGCGAGCCTCGCGACTTGTGATGTTCGCGTGCGGCGCCGGTCCCCTGAGTCGTTACCAGAGTTGTGTTACGTTAGCGTCATTTTCCCGCGCAGGCCAGCATGCCGCGCGTCGCCGCCAGGCGAACGTGCTTCGGCTGATCTTCGCTGGCAACCTTCTTGTAAACCGCCAGCGCGTCGCCTTTCTTGCCGTCCGCCAACAGGCTCTCGGCGCAGGCCAACGAAGCGTCCGTGACGGCGGATTTTACTTCGGTGGTCGGCTTGGCGGAGGACAGCGCTTTGGCCGCTTCGGCCGAGCGAATCGCGCCCAGCGCGGCGGCTGCCGCCCGTGCGACCGCCGAATCCGAAGAAAGCACCGTGGATGCCAGCGCGGCCACACTCTTCGCGTCCTGCCGAACTCCCAGCGAACTGATGACGCCAATCAGCAACTCGCCCTTAACCTGTGCCAACGAATCACGCAGAGCCTTCGCCGCCTCGGTCGCGGGAATGCGTTCGAGGGCATACCGGACCATGTGCGAAAGATCCTTGTCCGGCAGCAAGGCGGCCAGCGTCGGTACCGAGGAGGCGGTACCGATGACCATTAACTGCCGGCAAACGAAAAGCTTTGCTGACCGAGACGCATCGGTCTTGAGTACCGGTGCCAGCCGGTCTTCTAGTTTCTTCCGCGCGGCGGCGTCACCGTGCGTGGCCACGATCTCGTCGGTGATGGGCTTCAGGTCGTCGAACTTCTTACCCCAGTCGTGTGACTTGAGGGCGTCGAAAGCTTTATCCAACATGTTGTGCTCCCTTATGCGGGCGTTTTATGGCTTGAAAAAGATGTTCACATGGATTGGAGACTACAGCTGCCACGGTTCGCGGCGGGCGCGATCGAGGTGACGATTCGCCTCCTCGTCGCCGGGGAACGTCTGGCTGACAGCATCCCACTTGAGTGATCGCTCCAGCTTGTAGGCGATGATGCTCAGGTGGGCGACCATCACCGTGTTGACCGCACGCTCGATGTCGCGGAACGGTTTTTCGCGGGTCTTGACGCATTCGATGAAGTCGCCGTAAATCCCGCCCTGTCCCTTGTAAACCGGCACAGGCTTCGCCTCGCGCTTTTCACCCGGCGTGCCGTCCACATGCAAGTTGCCTTTGCCGGGCTTGTTGTGAGTCAGCGTGATGCCGTTGGGATATTTGTGTTCCAAATACCGCTTGCCGTTGTCGTTGTGATAGATGACGTCGGTCGGCTGCAGCTCGCGAACGTCGACCGCAAACGTCGCACCACCAAAATGGTGCGCCCCCCAGTCGGTCATGCCGCCCCCGGAGTAGTCGATATACGACCGCCAGCTGTTGCCATTGGTCGAGAAGCTGCCCGAGCAACGCTTACCGTTATACGGAGCCCACGGTGCCGGTCCGAGCCACATTTCCCAGTCGATATTGGGATCTACCGCCTCGGCTGGCAAGTCACACAGCTTCGAGAGCGGACCGACATTGACGTTGATCGACTTGATCGGGCCCAGCTCTCCGCCCCAGCATTTATTGACGATGCCGCGATAATCTTGCAGAACGCGTTGGCTACCGCCGGAGACCACGCGGGCGTAGCGACGGGCCGCCTCGACCATCAACGGGCCTTCACGAAGGGTCCGGCTCTCGGGCTTCTGGCAATAGACGTCTTTGCCGGCCTTGCAGGCTTCGATCACCATGATCCCGTGCCAGTGATCGGGCGTGGCGATATGCACGGCGTCGATATCATCGCGGGCCAGCAATTCGCGGAAGTCGTTGTAGACAACACAGTCCTTATTCTTGTATCGGCCGTCGACTCGATTCTTGCCGTCAGCGGCGTGGTTCTTTCGAACGTCGGACACGGCCACGTACTGGACGTCTCCGCGGCCGACAAAATTACCCTGGTCGCCTCGGCCCATGTTGCCGATACCAATGCCGCCCATGACGATGCGATCGCTGGCGGGCGCGCGTTTGTCGTCGCCCAGCGCTGCTGAAGTGATGACGTAGGGTGCGGCAACGGCCGCGCTGGTCGTCTTCAGAAAATCACGTCGTGTGGATTTGTTTTGACTACCCATAACGAATTACCTCATTGTGGAATGGGAGGGGGGGGACGAATGCTCGCAAATAGCGGCGGCACGCGGCGCCGCCGGTTCAGGTTGGCATAAAAACAATCAATCACTCCCTATCAGTTAACCCACCGCCACGCGAGTTGTCCAGACCCGGAGTGATATTTCTCGCGCGTAGCGGCGGCAAAGCTCGCGAACACCGGCGAGGGGTGCTTGCGGGCAGCGTTTAGCCGCCTCGTTCTAGCGGTGCGTTGCGGCAATATTCTCGACTGCCCGCAGCCAATACCGCAAAACCCCACCTACCGGGAAGGATGCCAAAATTTCGACTGGACGGGGCCACCCCCGAAAAGGGCTGGAAACGGCCACGGTCGAACTCGATATTCGCCGGCAGACAGCCGGAACGCCACGAGTTGGCGGCCTAATCCCCCGGTTCGTTCAGCTCCAGGATCATCTCGACTTCGACGCTGCACCCCAGCGGAAGCTGGGCCATGCCAATGGCGGATCGAGCCGCCAGACCTTCGTCCTCACCGAAGACATCAACCAGTAATTGGCTCGCCCCGTTGATAACAATGTGCTGCTCCGTGAAATCCGGATCGCTGTTCACGTAGCCGGTGACCCTCGTGATGCGTTTGATCCGCTCCAACGACCCCAGCGCGTGCTTCGCCATCCGCAGGCAGTTCGCGGCGCAGAGGGCGGCCGCCTGCTGAGCCTCCTCGACGGAAACTTCCGAGGAAACCTTGCCCTTCGACTGCAACTCGCCATTTTCCA
The DNA here is from genome assembly GCA_036337375.1 of Planctomycetota bacterium. Classification (GTDB taxonomy): domain Bacteria; phylum Planctomycetota; class Planctomycetia; order Pirellulales; family UBA7805; genus JAYZEI01. The sequence continues at coordinate 8,815 of JAYZEI010000150.1, forward strand.
ATGGAACGGCTCCGCTGCAATAAGCGGTCGTGCCATTGACCGCGACCGGACGATAGATGGCGCCCGGCGACGGCGCAACATCCGGATCAAATCCCAATTCTCTCAGCTTCGCTTCGCGCTGGCTCATAATTTGTTTCCAGGATTACTTTTTAAAGGAACATCCCCGGTGACGGAGAATCGCGTTACAAAATTTGGGGTACCCACCGCCCGTCACACGGAAGCCGCTGTCGTTCACTCTGGCAGGGCGCGGCGAAATATACGCAGCCAGTTGCCGTGGAATATAGCGTCAATATCACCGTTGCTGTAGCCACGGCGATCAAGCATTTCGGCAATTCGCTGCACATCGGCAATCGTGTTCAAGTCGCCGGGCGTTTGCTCGGTACCAAAACCGCCATCCAGATCGGTCCCGATGGCCGAATGTCCGGTGTTTCCGGCAAGCTGGCACACATGGTCGATATGATCCACGACCGATTCCATTTTCACCAAACCCGGTTCGGACTCGTGACGAATCCAGCCAGGATAAAGCATCCAGGCGTCCAGCGCCGCTCCGATCACGGCATCGCGCTCGATGAGCTGCTGAATCTGTCGGTCGGTAAGCTGGCGATCGTGGTCGACCAGCGCGCGGCAGTTGTGATGACTGGCCCAAAAGACCCCGCCGAACAGGTCAAATGCTTGCGCCATTGCTTCGTCGCAAAGGTGCGTCACGTCGAGCGCCATGCCAACCCGCTGCATCTCGGCCAGCAGTTCCATCCCGGCGGCTGTCAGCGGCGTATCGCAGCCCGTGCCGCCCGCATAGTGGCTTTGGCCGTAATGCGCCGGACCGATCGCCCGCAGGCCCGCTTCGTACCAGTGTTGGATTTGTCCCGGCGCAACGACCGGGTCTGCGCCTTCCATGCTGAGAATCAGTCCGATTGGGAGCTCATGCGGAGCCGCCAAATCGGCGTCCTGCCAGTCTTGTAAATGCCGCTCCAGATCACGACGGGTCTCGATAATCCGCACGTGGCCCGATTGCTCCAGCAGGCGATAGTAAGCAAGCTGTCCTTTCGCCGCCGCGTACGCAATCTGCTGAGAAGAGAACTCCAAATCGTGGCGGTGCAGGTTCTTTTTTGGATCGTGTCCGATTCCGCTGCGGGCCAACATCGTCGCCACACAAACGGCCACCCCGGCGCGGCGCAATTCGGGAACACTGACCGTGTTGTTCCCGCGCGACTTTTGGTCGGTCATACCCGCTTCCGACGCGCGGAGCTCGGACACCTCAAGGATCTGCTCTCGATTGAAAGACAGTGCGTTCCAGGCGATATCAAGATGGGCATCAATCAGCAGCCGCATTATGCCACCGGGGGTTTCGTCGATAAAAAAAATGAGATCCGCCGCCTGTTTCCGTTGCTCATTCGCGCAGAAACTGTCGCGTAAAAAAAGGAGTGGCGGAATCTCCTCGCTACGACACGCAGCCCCGGGCATCGACCGGGACGGGCTGCAGGTCGCCGTTTTCTTGCCACCAAACTTGATCCTGCAAATTTACACACGGGCAAATGTGATTAGGAATCACCGTCAGGCGTTCACCAACATCCGGCTGCCGGTCGCAGGCGGAAACATCTACCTGGCCATGCTCTTCCGAAAGTACCGCGATTTTGGCATCCGGCAACTCAACAATAAAACCAAAACCCGAATCGGGTGCCGGTCCGCAGCGATCGCTGGTCAGCGTCTTGCTGCCGGCATCAATCACGATTTGTCCCGGCCGCGCATTCGAAATTACCGTCGTGTGGATCCGCGCCGCGCAATCGTCGCGTGTCGCGTAGCCGGCGAGAACGCAATTCATATCGTGATAAACGTACGTGCCGGGGCGAATTTCTGTAGTGCCTTCGATCCAATGCGATGCCATCGCCATCGGCGTTGAACCGCCGGACACAACCTCAGTCGATAAACCCGCGCCGCGAAACAGCTCCAAGGTCTCACTCAGTATCTCCTCGATGGCGACCAATTCGGCTGTTTTGGATTCCGGCTGCCGTTTGATTTGACCGGGATAGTACATAATGCCATCGAGCCGCAAGCCCGGACGCTGCTCGACCAGCCGTGCAAGTGCCAGTGCCTGCTGCGGCGTTTGTACTCCGGTTCGCCCCAGCCCGACATCCAGATCCACCAAAATACCAATACTCGATTCAGCCCGGCTCGCCGCCGCCGACAGCACGTCTGCCGGTAACTGGGAATCAAGGGCAACGCGGATGGTGGTGGTGTGCGCGATTTGCGCCAACTCGTCGGCGCGGGACGCGTGAACTGCCGGATAGGCCATCAGTATGTCGCTCGCGGCCGCGGCCATGACACATGCCTCGCCCGGCTTTGCGACCGTGACGCCGGCCGATCCGGCCTGTAATTGCATCCGCGCCACTCGCAGTGATTTGTGGGTTTTCATATGGGGGCGCAGTTTTAATCCATGCCGAACGGTGTAATCGGCCATCCGCTGAATA
>JAYZEI010000151.1:0-3185 GCA_036337375.1 Planctomycetota bacterium
GCGACAACAAGATCGATTCCAGCAGCACGACGCGCATTACCGTTGATCGGCCGGCGCCGAGCGCGCGCATGACGGCGATTTCTCGGCTGCGGTCGCTCATCGAATTGTAGATGCTGACCATCACGCCAATTCCTGCAACAATAATAACTAGAATTGCCAGGATCAGCAGAATCAACTGCATCGGTCCGACAATGCCGTCGAACAACCGGCGAACTTCCTTGATCGGTGAAACTGCTTGCGCCGTCTGGCCCTCACTGATAATGTTCGCAAGCCGCAGGGCGTAAAGGTCGTTTTCCATCAGCACCAGGATAGCCGTTACTTCACGCTGGTCATCCGGCAAAGACTGAGCGTGAAGTCCGATTTTTTCGCGCCCCCCTCGATCCGCTTCTGCAGACTGACCGCCGGTGTGATCAACTTCGGCCGCGATGTTCGACCCGGCTTCCGTTTCGTCGTCGATATTGGTTTCGGCCGAGGCGGTTTTCGAATCACCGGTATCCGGCGAATGCTGGTCCGCCTTCGCTTCCATTGGCGGCGGCTTGGCGTGACCGGATATCGACAAAAATCCCTCTAAATTCACGAAAACGGCGCGGTCGTTCGGTGTTCCGGTGGGCTCCAGGATTCCGACAACGTGAAACAGGTCTTCCCTATGGACATGCGAATTTTCGTCTTCCGCTAATCCATGCGTGATTGGAAACGTATCGCCGAGTTTCAGGTCCGCCCTGTTGGCGGCCACCGAACCAATCACCGCCGCTCGGAAATCCTCGTGGCGGAAGTTTTCACCGTCAGCAAACCGGTACATCTTGGGTCGCCATTGCTCGCCATCCCAGTAGTTTCCGTAACTCATTTTGTCGAACAAATCAGGCGTTGTTCCGACGACACGAAAGTCCTTATAGCTGTCGCCGAGGCAATACGGCACGGCCAACTGGACTCCCAATGAATGCCTGCCGTGGACCATTTTGTCGTCTTTGTTCTTATACTTAATAAACTCCTTGTAAAACGACCAGGGAATGTTTTCGATTGGTTCGCTTAGGTGAAATACGGTGTTCAAAACAAGTTGCAGCTTGCCGCCCTTGGCGCCGACGATCAGGTGGTAGCCTTGCGCCGCGTCGTTGAACGACCGATTAATAACGCTGTGAATCACCAGCACCACGACCACCAACGCAACACCCAGCGCCATCGAGAAACCGGTGAGCCATGACGACAGGGCTCGGTGTTGAATGCTCCGCCAAGCGATTTTCCAGAGGCTCATAGCAGTTCTCTCGAGTCAGCGGGGAAAAGTCGGGGCGGGGTGAATAAATTTAGGCTGCATCACGGATTCACTTCCGACATCACGGATCCTACTTGATTGATTTCATCCAATTGATCGACGCGTTCAAATTGCCTGGCAACCTCGGGTGTGTGCGTCACAAGCACCAGCGACACTTTTTCTTCCTCACAGGTTTCGCGGAGCAAATCGACGATTTGCTGTTGGTGGCGGGCATCAATATTGGCGGTCGGTTCGTCGGCCAACAGCAAGGCAGGCTTGTTGGCCAACGCACGGGCCACAGCGACTCGCTGCTGTTCGCCCACCGACAGTGCCGGCGGCTTGTGTGTAATTCGATGTTCGAGACCAACGCGATCGAGCAACCGCTTGGCTCGAGATCCGTCGGCAGACTTGCCGCCAAACGCCATCCCCAGCATCACGTTTTCCAGTGCCGTGAACGCCGGCAGCAGGTTGAATGTCTGAAAGACGTAGCCCATGCGTTGGGCCCGAAAGCGGTCGCGCGCAGCTTCGGACAGTTGTGCGATATCGACGTCACCAATCCGCACAACACCTGCATCGGGTCGGCTGATGCCCGCGATAACATGCAACAGTGTCGTCTTGCCTCCGCCACTTCGTCCGACCAATACAACTTGCTCGCCCGTGGCCAACTCAAACCGCGGGATTTCCAGAATCGGCAGCGGTGACCCGTCCGGTTCCGTGTACGATTTTTGTACGTTTTCGAGCAACAACATCACTGAATTCTCAAGGCCCTGGCCGGGATGGTTTCCTGCGAGTCAATTTCCTCAAGGCTTTGGATGTTAACAGCTTAGTGCCTGTAGGCAAAGTCAAAGCCGACGGTGCGATTACGAGTCGCAAAAACGCGATAAGTTAAATACGAAAGCGTGAGTGCTAGGGTTCACAGCAATGCTTGCGTCGCGGACTAACACGACTAGGAAACCAACAAGTCCGCAATTTTTCGACCGGTGGTGCTGAGCGGATAATCGGAGAGTTCGGCAGGCCGCAGCCATTTCATATCGCCGTTTTGACCGCCTGAAACCGCATCCACGTATTCTGCTTCAAAACACTCCAGGGTGATCCGAAATCGAGTTACACCGTGTTTGATGGTCGCCAACCGCGGACCCGGTTGGATTTGCACGCCGGCGATATTTGCCACTGCAGACGTTAACATTCGCCGCAGCGCGATTCCGTTTGCGGCATCGATTTCAAACCGCGGAAAATCCCATAGCCCGGCCCACCGCTCGTCCGGTGTTCGGCGGCGAACCAGAACGCGGCCGCGGCGGCGGACGACAACACACGCTTCACGGACCGCTTCAAGACGCTGCCGGGGCTTCGGCAGTGGGATGTTCGCTTGCGCACCGTCCGCCCGCGCCGTGCAGAGCATCGCGACCGGACACGCCTCGCAGTCAGGCACTTTGGGGGTGCAGACGAGGCTGCCTACCTCCATCAGCGCTTGATTGAAGCGGCCAGCGTTACTGCGCGGCAGCAGCCGTACGGCCGCGTCCCAGAGCACGCGCTGTCCGGCGGTAGTTTTCGGGTCGTCGCGATACCCAAGCAGTCTCGCAAAAAGCCGTATCGTATTGGCCTCAAGAATCGGTGCCCGCTGATCGAAAGCAATCGACAGAATGGCACCGGCCGTATATCGCCCAATACCCGGAAGACTGCGAACGGAATCGATGTCGCGAGGAAACTGACCGTCGTGCCGTTCGACGATCTCGCGCGCTGCGCGGTGCAATTGACGCGCTCGCCGGTAGTAGCCCAAGCCCTCCCATAACCTCAGTACCTCCTGTTCGTCCGCCGCCGCCAGATCAGCGATCGTCGGTAACGTTGCGACAAATCGCTTGAAATAGGCTTCGACCGTCGCCACCTGGGTTTGCTGCAGCATGATTTCGCTGACCCAGACACGATAAACGTCCCGCGAACG
>JAYZEI010000152.1:0-5013 GCA_036337375.1 Planctomycetota bacterium
GCTGTGGGGCTTTCGCAATTTGGCCTTTGCTGCCGGATGGCCGTCACCCCCCCAGCCGGCTTTGCCCGTGCCGACGATGGTGCTGATTCTTCGGGTCTTCGCATCGACGCGGCGGACAAGGTGATTTTTCATTTCGACGAAATACATGTTGCCGTCACGATCAAACCGCACCTCGTACGGTTCGTCGAGTTGTGCGGCCAACGCCGGCCCGCCATCGCCGCTGTAGCCGCGTACGCCGGTCCCGGCTACCGTCGTAAGTTGCTTGGACGCGAAATCGAATTTTCGTACACGGTGATTTGTCACTTCGCAAATGTATAGCCCGCCGTCGGGACCAATTTCGACACCAAACGGTTGCCCGACCCTCGCCGGATCGCCGTTGCCGGCAATTGTGTCGATGGTCCCGCCGGCCGCGGGCAACAGTGGGATCATTAAAAGAGCCGCCGCAAAACCGAAGCAATTGTTTACCATTGCGCTCGCCTAATGGATTGACTCACCGTTTCATGCATACTCCGATGTGGCTATAATATAGTCCTCGCCAGCTGAGTTTTCATGTCATGAACAACTCGATTCTACAATATCTGGTTTGGGCCTTGTTGATCTCGTCCGCCGGACCGCTGTTCGCGGAGGAGGCCCCTTCGAACGCGGCGGCCGAAGCTTTCTTCGAAAAACGCATTCGGCCGTTGCTGGCACGGCACTGCTTTGAATGCCACGCGGGTGACGATGTGGAAAGTGGGCTGCGATTGGATTCGTTGGCGGGCATACTGGCGGGTGGCGAACGCGAGCCGGCGATCGTCGCCGGCAAGCCGAAAGAGAGCCTGCTGGTCCGCGCGGTCAATCACGGCGAACAGCTGCAAATGCCTCCCAAGAAAAAACTGGCGGCAGCGGCGAATTCGGCCGCACTCCCGTCGCACAAGGCAAGGACGGTCGGGATCACAACCCGCAAGGCTATACGATGTGGCTGGCCGGCGGCGGTGTGAAAGGCGGCATCCGCTACGGCGCGACCGACGACTACGGTTATTTCGCCGTGGAAGATAAAGTTCATCTTCACGACCTGCATGCGACAATGCTGCATCTACTGGGTCTGGACCACAAGGGACTGACTTACCGCTACGCCGGTCGAGACTTTCGTTTGACCGATGTGTACGGTAAGGTGGTGGACGGGCTCATGGCCTAAGCGTACCTGCTGGTCTTCTTCGCAAAACGCAACCTCGGCATTACGGTTCACACGAATAGAGGTGATAGCATGCGCACGATCCTAAGTGTTTGTTTCTGCTTCGCGGTTATCTCCGCCTCTCCAGCTGCCGAATCAGACGCCTTCCGCGACGAGGTCGGCAAACATCTGGACTTTCTCCAGAACGGCAAACCGATTGTTCGCTACATGTATGCTTTCGACGACTCAACCGATCAGGCCCGGCACGAGACCTACAAAGTCTATCACCACGTATTCGATCCAGCCGGTGGGGCGTTCATCACCAAGGGTTCGGGCGGAAAGTACACGCATCATCGCGGCATTTTTATTGGCTTCGCGCGGCTCGGCCACGGCGGCAAGACCTACGACCACTGGCACATGGCAAACGTCAACATACGGCATAAACAATTCATCGAGAAAGAGGCAAACGACAAATCCGCGGCTGTCACTTCGCTAATTCACTGGAACGCCACCGATGGGAAGCCGGTCATCGAGGAAAAGCGGACACTCCGTGTCCACTTCTCCGATAAGAACGCCCACCTGCTCACGGATTTCGTCAGCAGACTCAAAGCCGTAAATGGCGAGGTCGTTTTGAAGGGCGATCCGGAACACGCAGGCATGCAATACCGGCCCGCCAACGAGGTGGCGCAAAACAAGTCGGCCAAGTACACTTTTCATGCCGATGGAATCAATCCGAAAAAGGACCGCGACCTGCCGTGGGTGGCGCTGACGTACAAGTTGGGCCAGCAGCTTTACACCGTCCAACACATGCGCCATCCGGACGACCCGAGCGACTCCGTCTATTCCGCTTATCGCGATTACGGACGATTCGGAAATTACTTTGTCCATACGATCGCCGACGGAGATTCCCTAATGGTCCGCTATCGGCTACGGATCACGCTCGGCGCGGCGCCCAGCCGCAAAGTCCTGGCCGCGGAGTACGAAAAGTACGTGTCGAAGTAACCCGGCGGCGTACGTGATTCTTCGTACGCCGCAAACAGCAAAACTCCAAAGTCCTTTGCCGTACAAATTCGACTCTGCTTACACGTCGCACATTTTTGCGCCGTGCCGCAAAGCTTTGACCTTGTCATTCCAGGTGGGGATAAATTCCTGCGCGACGAAGCCCTGGTAGCCCGTCTTGACGATTTCGCGCATCACAGCGGGGTAGTTAATTTCTTGAGTGTCGTCCAATTCGCCGCGACCGGGATTGCCAGCCGTGTGGTAATGCCCGATTAAGTCCTTGTACTGCCGAATGCGGCGGATCACGTCACCGTTCATAATCTGAACGTGATAAATGTCGAACAGCAGCTTCATATTGGGCGACCCAACCTGTTTAATCATATCGACGCAATGGTCCACGTCATCGCCGAAGTAGCCCGGATGGCCCTTCATCGGATGCGAATCGTCTCGCGAGTTGAGATGTTCAAGGCAAAAGTTGATCTTCTTTTTTTCCGCGTAGCCAATCGCGGCCTTCCAACAGGCGACGCAGTTTTTGGTGGCTTGTTCATCGCCGATGCCTTTTTGACGCATGCCCGTGAAAGTAATTACGCTGGGACAGCCCACTTGAACTGCGACGTCGACGGCTTCTTTTAGCTGCTCGATGCAAAATACATGGTTGTCACGGCTCAGCGGCCCCCGCTTGAAACCGTGGCTGCCGACGAGCGAAATCTTCAAACCCAGCTTCCGCGCCGCGGGGTAGTCGTCGCGCGAAATCCCCTCGATTCCTTGGATGCCGATATCGCGGCAGGCGCGGGCCAGTTCGAGAGCCGGCATCGGCTTGAAGCACCAACCCATAACCGATTGACGGATGCGGCCGTTACGGACTTTAAAATCCGCCGCCACGCCCGACTCGGGCAGTTGGGCACTCGCCGTGTGCGCCAGTGCGACAACACCGGCGGCAGAAATCGAGCCTCTTAATAATTCACGTCTCGAGTGTCTCATGTTTGCGTCCTCTTTGGCTTGTAAACATTTTCAGTGAACCGTACCCCGGCGAGTATCCGGCTTTTGTGCCGCGGACTTCCGCTACGGGCATCCTGTTGTTTCGCAATTAAACAAACCCCTCAATCAGATTCTGATATGCCAATCCCCAGGGCGGCCGCAGAAATCCGAGCGCCCGCACGTCTTCGAACCAAAAGCCGAAAGGAGACCTTCGCGAGAACGAAGAGCCGCCGGCGACCTTGCAAAGTCGCCCCAACATAACTTCCGCCAACTCGGCAATCGCAGTCTTGCCCTGTAAAACTTCCAGACGAGGGTCGTCGCAGTGTTCGATGGCGCGAAGCATGCCTTCGTAGGCCTGAACGATCAGCCATGCCTCACTTTTGGCTTTTGTCCACTCGACCTGTTCAAAAGCGCGTAGCTTCTCCGATGCGAATCGTTCGCTTGCCAATTCAATCGCAACATCAGCGATGCCGACAATCACGCTGGTGAACAGACAACCAATGAAGCTGCCCGATCGCGAGGCCACGTCGAGCAGACGATCTTGCCGGGCCATGCGTGTCGCCGGCAATCGCTCGAACGACATCGAATGACTCTGCGTGGCGATCATTCCGTGCCCATCCCATTCGGCCGTCATCGCAACACCACGCGAGCCGTCCCACGGCAAGTTGCGCATGTCGATGAAAAACCAATCCGGATTGTCTTCGCCTTCGGGCACAGCCGTCGTCACCATATACGAAACGATCCCGGAACCGCTACCGAAATGTTTTTGACCGGAAAGGAAATACTCCAAGGGCGATTCGCCGCGGGCGGCGGTGGCACGGGTCCGCGACACATCGCCGCCACTACCGGGCTCGGACGTGATCGTGCCCCACCAGTTGCCATCGCGGACGGTTTGATTGATTTCCTCGCATTGTTTTCGCACAGACTCGGTCCGCTCGTCCGGCGGGATTGTCAGCCAATACGACAGTACGGCCGGGTGCATCGAACAGACCAGGGCGACTGACGAGTCGCCTCGGGCCAAGGCTCGCAGCGTCTCACAAATTGGCCGCGTTGACTGGCGAACATCCGACCATAGCCCGCCATCACGTTGGTGTAGGGCGACTAAAGGCAGGCCGCTTTGACAAAGCCGATCGAAATCGCCCGGGTCGAGCATCCGCCGCATTTGACGCTGCGGGCGGTCTCCGGAAAAATCGGCCGCGATCTCTGAAATGCTATTTTGCAACGAGCTAAAGTCGGTCAATTGTCCGTGCCTCAAAGGAAGTGGATCCGACGAGTGACGAGGATATCAGACCCGCGCCGTTGCGGCAAATTGCCGGGAAAAGCTGAAAGTGGCTCGAGCCAAGGATTTGCATCGGCTTGTTTTCGTTCCAGCGCGGCGACAGAATGGAGCAGGGGCCCCGCTGCGAAGGCCGCGGAGGCCATTGCAGAAGAATCTCATCCTCGATATTAGGAACAGTCATGGCGCAGGCCATCGTCGATCCCGCGGAACTGCGGCAATTCGCTCAGACATTAAAGCAGTTCAACACCGAACTGCGTGAACGCACGGCGGCTCTGACCGTGCAGCTCGGGCAATTAAGCACTTCGTGGCGCGATCAGGAAAATCGGAAATTCACGCAAGAATTTGAGCAACACATGCAGTTCATGTCGCGATTCAACGAATTGATCGAACAGCACATCCCGTACCTGTTTCGCAAGGCGGAGGCGATCGAGGAATATCTCCAACAGCGCTAGCCGCAGACGATTCCGCCACAAACGGCTTTTTACTTATGTCCACTCCGGCCAATGTCAGCTCAGTTGCCGCAATTCGTACCTTCAAGGCGGCGCTGCAAATATATATCAATACCGCCGACGACGCGCTGCTGTCGATGAAGATGGAGTTGGAACGT
>JAYZEI010000153.1:0-4406 GCA_036337375.1 Planctomycetota bacterium
CTCCAGTTCGGCGATGCTTACCCGCTCCATCGCTTTGCCGGTCACCGAACTCTTGAAAACGTAATGCGCCTTGTTGGCGGCATAGACGGTCAACTCGAACGGGAACCGATCATGCACATGAACGTGGGTAAAAACGCGGCCCTCGCCATCTTTGCGAACGTGTTTCCGTTCCACATCGTATACCGATCCTTCCTCGTCCAGCGCGGCGGTGACCGCTTCCAGGCTGCCTGAAAAAACATGAATGTCAATGTCCGAGCCCGCACGGACGTGTCCGGTTAGCACACTGCCGATCAAACGCGGTCGAAAGGCTCTGAGGATGCGCATCATCCGCAACGCTTCGAACCTCATCTCTTGCAGTTTTTCTTCACGACGGTCGCCTTCGTGCGTGCGGGCCAGCGACTGTATTTGATCGCGGATTTCAGTATTGCTGGGCAGATCCTGAGGTTTGACCCAACCGCGGCAGATGCGGCGGGCGGCTTTAATTTTAGCCCGAAAGTATTCAGACTCCTGGCGGACGTACATCAAGCGGGCGGCTTCCCACGCGATTTGCCGTCGCAACTTTTCATTAGCCATGAAAACCGCGCCAATTGAAAATGCCCACGGGCGCGGCACTGGGGCAGGAACGAGGAGTCTACGGAAAAATACGAAACTCAACCTCAAGTATAACGGCGGCGATTTTGGCTTGCCAATAGCCACTCGACCATTCCCCGCAACGTCGGCTGGTCATACTGCGAGCCGCAGCAGCCATGCTGCGGGGGACGTGCGTCATGAGGCGGCAGCCGTCGAATGCAGGAAACAATAATCGAAGAGCAGTTCCCACTCGACGCGGGAAATGCGGCGCAAAATTTCGTCGCCGCCAGCTCGACCGCGGACCGCAGTTTCGCAGCAATCGACGAAGTCGAAGGGATTCCAGTCGTTCGCATTTGGAAATGAATCGGGCGCCAGCTGGTTTGCCGCCACTGCCAGTGATTCATACACCGGATGATCACCGACCCGGCGAAACCAGTACTTGGCATTCGAGTAGTCCCCTTCGCGGCGGTGCATGATGCCGTGCCAGAAACTGCCTGTATTGGTTTCAATGTCCTGGCTGACGACGTGCGATTCGTCGAGGAAATTATGCAGTAGCCAAAGACCGCTGTGGCAAGCTTTCGCCATTTGCCAATCGGTAATCCTGGCGGGCGCAAACGCAGCGGTTAGATCGAGTGTTGATAAGGCGTCGGCAGCAGCAGTGTTTGGCACCGCGGCGTCAAGCGGTGCCTCGTCCGCCGCAGTCATTAGCGAGACGAGACCGCCCGGGTAATTCGATTGCGTCATATTTCACCCGCGGGAATCTTTCGTGATCGGAATTTCAAATCGCCGAGTGGGAGAACCTGCTTGATACCAGTCATTGTCCGCGGCGGGGCACCGCCGACCCCCGCGTCCAATATGGTAACAAATCGGCCGGCCGGCAATCGTTGACAGCCGTAGGCGGCGGCCGTAGAGTGGCGAAGCATAAATTAACCGGTCCCCACGACATCCGGATACGCATCACCTGCTTTTTGACCGATCGGCAGAAGCGGCCGAGCAGTGGGCCGCCGGCGGGTCGGTCTTAGGTAACAGCGCGAAAAACCTGCCCTTGAGGAAACCGTTCGGCGAGACCGCCTTGAGGGTAATTCGCAATTTCGGTCGAGCCGTCTTCATGTCGCAGTGAACCTGAAATGGAATTCCACACGCTACTTTTTTCTTCTGGAGATTCGTCGACTTTGGTAACGGTGGCCGCCGTTGTCGTTCTGGCTATCGGTGCCCAATGGGTCGCGTGGCGGGCCCGCATTCCTGCGATTCTGCTGCTGCTGTCGATCGGGTTCTTTGCCGGTCCGGTGACCGGTTTTTTACAACCCGATCACCTGATCGGCGAAGAGCTGTTGTTTCCGATTGTCTCGCTCGCTGTGGCGCTGATCTTATTCGAAGGCGGACTCAGTCTGCATCTGGGCGATTTGCACGAGTCGGGCGGCGTGATTCGGAACCTGTGCACCCTCGGCGCGGTGCTGACCGGATTATTGACGGCGCTGGCCGCGTTTTATTTGCTCGACGTGGGGTTCGCCGTTTCGCTCATCCTGGGTTGCATGCTGGTCGTGACGGGGCCGACCGTCATCGGGCCGCTGATCCGCCACATCCGGCCGGCCGACCGCGTCGGCACGATCGCCAAGTGGGAGGGAATCGTCATCGATCCGGTCGGCGCGACGCTCGGGATTTTGGCGCTGGCATCCGTCGAAGCGGTCGAACTGGGTACCGCGGGGCCGATGACCGCGGTCGTTTTCGGGCTGATCAAGACGATCGTTTACGGCGGCTCGATCGGTGTGGCAGCGGCGGCCACGGCGCTGTTTTGCATGCGGCGCTATTGGATTCCCGATCACTTGCAAAGCCCCGTGTTGCTGATGCTGGTAGTCGCCTGTTTTACGCTGGCGAACGTGCTGCAAGCGGAAGCGGGGCTATTCGCCGTCACGCTGATGGGCGTGGTCATGGTGAACCAAAAGTCGGTGTCCCTAAAACACATCATCGAGTTCAAAGAGAATCTGCGTATCTTGTTGATTTCGCTGCTGTTTATTGTTTTGGCGGCGCGAATCCAACTGGCAACTTTGGACGAGCTGGGCTGGCGCAGCGTTATGTTCGTGGCCGCATTGATGCTGGTGATTCGTCCCGCAGCCGTGTTGGTTTCAACGATTAAGAGCGGGCTGACGTGGCAGGAACGGCTATTTCTGTCGTGGCTCGCCCCCCGCGGGATTGTGGCCGCCGCCTTGGCGTCGGTGTTTGCCATCGCCTTGCAAGAGCTGGAAAAGGGCCTGCAGCACGAACCGGTGTTATTGCAGCCCGGCGCGGCCGCCAAATTGGAACCCGTCACATTCTTAGTCATCATCGTGACGGTTTCGATTTACGGGCTGACGGCCGGCCCGCTGGCCAAACGGCTTGGACTGTCCGCCGCCAACCCGCAGGGCGTTCTGTTCGCCAGCGCGCATCCCGCCGCGCGGGCGATCGCCAAGGCCGTTCAGGAGACGGGGTTTCCCGTACTGATGGTCGATATTAATCGGCACAACGTGAACGTCGCCCGCATGGAGCAACTACCCGCCGTGCATGCCAGTATTCTCTCCGAGCCGGTGATGGAAGAACTCGATTTGGCGGGGGTCGGCCGGTTGTTGGCGCTGACGCGCAACGACGAGATCAACGCGCTGGCCGCGTTCCGGTTTTTGGAGGTCTTCGGACGCTCCGAAGTGTATCGGCTGCGGGCCGCCAGTGTCGGACCCTCGCGAACCGAAACGGCCGGCGAGGTGCTTCACGGCCGGCGGCTTTTCTCGGACGACGCCACCTACAGCTACCTGGATGAGCGGTTCGACGCCGGTGCGGTCGTAAAGCGGACAAAGCTCACGCCGGAATTCGACTACGGGGCGTTTCGTGAACTGTACGGCCAATCCGCGCTCGTGCTGTTTACGGTGACTGCAACGGGAAACCTGATGGTCAACACCGGCGACCAGCCGCTCGCGCCGGGCCCCGGTGACACCGTGATCGCGGTTGTCGATGCCGACAACGACAATACACCCGCGTAGCCCGGTCGATCAAAATCCACCGGGCCGCGCTGTCCGGCATTCTGCCGCCGTCTGCAGGGCTTGGGGATTCTTGCCGGCAACCGCAGATTGGTCCCAAACGCCGGCTGCCTGCACGGCAAGATGTAACGATTGCAAAAATTGTGACGGTTCTGCCAACAATAGTGAAAAAACCGCCCGAAATTTGACGAAAACTCAATAAATGCGGTACCTGGCGGGGGTCCGTTTGCCCGGACAAGTCGCAAATAAATTCGTCGCAGCGTCGCGGCGAGGGAAAAATCTCATTCGTCACGGAGGCCGAGTTGATGTCGATCGCAAGAATATCCATGCTGGCGGTTCTCGCCGTCGCCGTCGCCGGACCGGCGCGGGCCGAAGACTACGGGGAGTATTTCAGGGACAACAATCAGTTAGCCGCACACACGTCGATCGCTTCACTGTCCAAACAGATTGCCGACATGGAAGCCCGCCTGGCGTCCTTTGAAAGCGGCGGTGGCGACGATTGCTGCAGCCAAAACTGGGACTCGTGGACGAAACCGGATTGCGGCATCACCGCCATGGCCGAAGTCGTCTGGTTGCGGTTGCAGGACACCGAAGAAAACGACGTGAGCGATAATTATTTCCAACACGGTTCCCGTTTCACGTTTGGAAAAGTGGATAATTGCGGACGTGAGTGGCGACTCCGTCTGTTCGAATTGGGGCTAAGTCAAGACCGAGGGACTCAAGACAATTTCGTCAACCACTTCACCTTCGATCTTGAATACGCGGGCCGATTCGAATTGGGGAACAACTGGGCCGGAGAAATTTCGCTGGGCGCCCGTTACGCAGACTACC